>CAYSMP010000075.1:0-17881 GCA_964432215.1 uncultured Sangeribacter sp. | reverse complement strand
CTACGATTGCGTACATTTTAATTTATTGATTTATTAGTTGTTGCGTTGGGCGCGGCTGGCAGTTTGCCACCGTCTTTAAGAGCCTTGGCGCGAAATGCAGTGCAAAATTACAAAAAATATTTGACATGGCAAAATTTTTTTGCATTTTGAGCAGTTATTTTATCGCTTTGCAACGGATTAGATGCGGGGCAGGAGAATTTCGTTGAGCTTTTTGTGCTCTACGAGGAAGCCGTCGTGGCCGAATTCCGATTGGAGTTCGAAGTATTCGGCATTTGGGAGAGCGGCAGTAAGCTCGCGCATTTCCTCGGGCGTGAAGATGATGTCGGTGGTGATACCTATTACGATTGCCGGAGCTTTGATGCGTGACAATGCCTTGGCTACTCCACCACGCCCTCTGCCAATATCGTGAGTGTCAAAAGCATCAAGAATTGCCATATATGAATATGCGTCAAACCGGCGGCATAGTTTTTCTCCCTGATATTGCTGATAAGTACAAGCACGGTGCGATTTGGGAAGTGTGTCGGAGGGTGGGTCCTGCTGGGTCTGGTTGTAGCCCCAAGGGCCTCGGTAAGACAGCAGCCCTATTGCTCGGGCAGCAGCGAGTCCTTTCCTTCCGGCATCCGGTCGTTTTTCGCCATAAGTGGCATCGCTTAGAATCGCCATTCTTTGAGTCTCATCAAGAGCGATACTCCATGGGGATGCTTTGGCAGACGTGGCAAGGAATATGAATTGGTCGAAACGCTCCGGTTGCATGGCAGCCCATTCAATGGCTTGGAAACCACCGACAGAACAGCCGACGAGAGTGTGTATCCTGCCGATGCCGAGCGCGTCGGCAAGCAGGATATGGGCGTTGACCATATCGCGGATAGTCAGTCGGGGAAAATCATTGTAGTATGGCTCCCCGGTAGCTGGATTCTGCGACATCGGTCCGGTGGATCCATAGCATGAGCCCAAGATGTTTGCACACACTACAAACCATTTATCCGGATCAAGAAAGCATCCAGTCTCTACTGTATGGGGCCACCAGTCGGTGACATCGCTATTGGCAGTGAGGGCATGGCAAACCCAGACAACGTTGTCTTTTTTTTCATTGAGAGTGCCGAAAGTGTGGTAGGCTATTTCGATTTCCGGAAGTGTTTCCCCTGATTCAAGGGGAAAGGGAGCGGAAGAATGGTATGTATGCATATATGGTAGTATTTGATTTCGGAGTGCAAAGTTAATGCTTATTTTTCAAAAAAATACCTAATCGGGCAAAAAATAATAAATCTTTGATTTGCATATGTCGCGATTCGGTTGTAAATTTGCGTTATGAACCGGATTGGAAAACTATATTTTCGTTATGGCACCATGGGATCTGCTAAGACCGCCATGCTGCTGACAACAGCATACAATTTTGAGGAGCGAGGCATGGAATATATGTGCCTCAAGCCCGTCGTAGACACAAGGGAGAAGAAAAATGTGATTCGATCGCGTATAGGCATCGAGCGTGAATGCAAATGGATCTATCCGGAGACTGACCTATATGATATGGTTAAGGATACATTCGAGCAGACTCTCGCCGTTCCGGATTGGATTCTTGTCGACGAGGCGCAGTTTCTTTCCGAGTCACAGGTTGACCAACTGGCCCGGGTGGTGGACGACTATGGGTGCAACATAATGTGCTATGGCCTTCGTACCGACTTTAAGACTCGTCTTTTTGAAGGATCAAGGAGGTTGTTTGAGATCGCAGATTCAATAGAAGAAGTTAAGTCAACTTGCAATTGCGGACGTAAGACCATAGTGAATGCAAGAATTGACAGCAATGGTGAGATCATCACTGAAGGAGAGCAGGTGGAGATTGGTGGCAATGACCGCTACATAGCAGTATGCCGTAAGTGTTGGCGCAATAAGCGCATTGAGATGGCACATCGCGATATATTGCCCTTGGAAGGGGTTTAGTACTTGAGCCTTCTGTCTTCAGATGCGTTGATTCGCCTAAAGACAGTAGAGAATAAGTGCTGTTTTTATGCCTGGGGAGATTTAAATTAAGAAAACTTGAATTGATATCATATAATGGAGAAATCACTTCGTGAGCAGATCATAGATCTGATAAAACGGGAGGTTGTGCCGGCTGTGGGATGCACCGAGCCTGTAGCTGTGGCTCTCTGTGTAGCAAAGGCTACCGAGCTTCTTGGCTCTATGCCTGAGAAAATAGAACTGTTTCTTAGCGGAAACATCATAAAGAATGCCATGGGTGTGGGCATACCGGGTACGGGTATGATAGGTCTCCCTATAGCTGTAGCTCTTGGGGCGCTTGTCGGCAAGTCGGAATATAGCCTTGAGGTGCTACGGGATGTCACCCCGGAAGCGGTAGAGGAAGGGAAAAAATATATTGCTGAGGAGAGAATTTATATTGCGCTTGAGCCCAACGCTCCTTCCAATCTTTATATTGATGTGCGTGCGCATGCAGATGTGCATTCTGTCAGAGTGATTATTTCAGGGTCCCATACAAACTTCATACTTATGGAAAAGGATGGAGTGCTTCTCTTTGAGAAGTCCGCTGAGTCCGACAACTCTGATGCTTCCGCTTCGGCTGATCCTGAACTCAACATGCAAATGGTCTATGACTTTGCCACTACTGCTCCAATAGAGGAGATTTCCTTTATCCTTGAAGCAAAGCGTCTTAATTTGGCAGCTGCTGAATATGCCCTCGCGGGTAAGTATGGGCATTGTCTTGGCTTGACTGTTCGACATTTCGGAGGGAAGCTTTTCGGTGATACTCCGGTAGCGCACGCTATTACGCTTACTTCAGCTGCTTGTGATGCCAGAATGGGTGGTGCGATGGTGCCTGTGATGAGCAACAGTGGATCTGGAAACCAAGGTATCACAGCTACAATGCCGGTGGTGGCATATGCAATGGATATCAATGCGTCGGAAGAGCAGTTGATAAGGGCTCTTGTCTTAAGCCATCTGACATCAATCTATATCAAGCAGTCGCTTGGACGTCTGTCGGCTCTTTGCGGATGTGTTGTTGCGTCCACGGGTGCTACGAGCGGGCTTGTATATTTGATGGATGGTGGATATAAGCAAGTTTGTGATGCGGTAAAGAATATGGTTGCAAACCTTACCGGCATGATATGTGATGGCGCCAAACCCTCATGCTCAATGAAGATATCCAGCGGTGTCAGCACTGCGATGATGTCTGCAATGTTGGCAATGCAAGGTTTTGCTGTGACTTCTGCTGAAGGCATCATCTCCGACGATGTAGACGAGACCATCCACAACCTCACAAGCATAGGTCGCGACTCGATGCAGGCCACAGACAAGCTTGTCCTTAAAATAATGACATGTAAGTAGGGTTTAGGAGATTTAGATAGGAATAGTTGTGCGCTAATATTTCCGCAAAGAAATCGGGGAAAGGGTGACTGATAGGAGGTCGATTTTGACGGCGAAGGGGGTAGCTTGGCGTTTGGGCTTGACCGATTGATGGAAGTAGAAGGATTTTTGAGTGTCCCAGCTTTTGATGTCGGTACGCATCGTCTCCTTTGGCGGGATACTGCAGTCGAGTTTGACACTTCGCCGGTGGAGCTGACGTCCTTTCATGTCTGTATAGGTTATGTCAATTTCCAGTTCGCTGATGGCATCGTCAAGCCCATTGGATATGAAGAAGCTCTCCATGCTGCTTCCCACCGTCTTATCGAAGCCATAGAAGCGGATTGCTGGTTGAATAAGATTGCAGAAGTCTACAGAATCAGACTCCATTGATATAATCAGAGGCTTAATTGAGGCTTCTGAAGCTAATTCTTTTGCCGATTTCTTTGGAATGGAATGTCTTGTCTTGATTTTTCTGGCTTCCAATGAAAGTGACGTTGATGCCATAATCAAGCTCATTATCATTGCCAAGACGGATCCTCCTATACGCAATACCTTCATAATACCCTTATTTTCCGGCGAAGAGAGCCATTGTGGTCATAGCCCGGATATACTTTTACAAGACCTGCCGGAAGTTTGTCGGTTGGATCTTCATAGGAAACCCTAACTACTCTCCAAAAGCGGGGTAGGAGAGTGTTGATGTTGACCTTAAACTTAAGTTTTGGCGATTTCACCCTGAGTGATTCCCCATCTGTCGATAGGGTAGCGGCACATTGTTCAGCTTTTGTAAGTGATAATTTGTCTTTGCGCGTGTATTGTTCAAGACGGAATTGTCGTGAGTCAACTGTCGGATACAATCGCCCGATAACATCACCATATTCGAGGCGGCAATCCGGAGTATTGATTATTGTAATGGAGAATGATCCCGGTGCTGTCGGGTCGGTCTGTATGCATACTCGTGTCCCATCCTCTGGATATTCCCAAATCCCTTCCACTGGACTGAGGATGCCGGTGTCACACCAATGTCTGATCTCGCTTTCAGATGGATAATAAGCATACACCGGCAATGACATCAAATATGTCATTGCCGATGCAAATATGATTCTTACGAGAGCCATCCTAAATATCATTTAGTGGAGAATGTATAGGAAAGACCAAAGCTCAGTATCTCCTTGAGCATCCAGTGGTGCCATCTTGAGATATTGAAATCGGAACTTGAGTCATAGCGTAAGTTAGCATAAATCTGGGTACTCAGGAACTTGTTGATGGCAAAATCCCATGTGGTCTCCACATTCCCCTGAAAATAATTGTAGTCGGTGAAGGCAAAGAAGCGTGTACGCATCGATATGTTATCCGAGGCTTGCCAAGTCATGTTGACTTCACCGCTCGAACCGAACTCGTTGTGGGTCTTATGGCCGATTTTGATATTGAACTGTGTAGGGTCGATATCCTTATCGATGCAGACCTTGAGATTGTAGGAAAGTGGAGCTATTGAAGCCGTCATATTGAAGGTCTTCTTATTGTTGGCATAGTTGTAGGTCATACCTATACCTAAGTTGAGATCTGCCGGCGAGAGGAAAGAGGCCGAGCGAATATCCGTATTTGTCTTGTAGTTTCTGAAGAACTGGGTCTTGAACTGGCCCGTAATGGTATAAAACCATCTTTGGAAAGCCTTGAAACCATATTTGACATTATACTGGAAATTATCTTCAGAAAGGGAGTATTTACGCCCTACGGCATTCTGCTCTATGGAATTGATTCCGAGTTTATAGTTGACTGTACTTTGGAATATCTCATTGGGATGGTAGGTAGGATTAAGCTGCACGTCCCAATAGAAATTGTAGAGAAGAGCGAGATAGTTGTTGCCACCCTGATACCAGTTTTTCGATACATATGCCTGCGAGAACTGCAGACCGGTATTGAACTTATGAAGCCAGTGCTTCTTCTTCTGTTCAAATTCCGGGAGAAGCGCTTCCTCTACAGCTACTTCCGGAAGATTGAGATTTCTTATATACGATCCAAGCGTCACATCATCCTCAGGCAAACGAGGGGGCACCGGCAAATCCCAATATGTATATTGGATAGTGTGAGGAGAATATATCATAGTTGAATACATATAATCGCCACTGATACGAGCTTGAGTGAGGGCATCGTGGAGCCAATCAGGTGTGCCTGAGAGTGCGGACCCTGATTTGGCTTTCAGTTTTTCAATGTCGATGGCTCCTTCTTCTATAAGATCACCAAATGTGCGTTGCTTCTGAGAGCGGTAGCCTGAGAAAACCCATGGTCCCACTATGGGATTATAGGGCAGTGGTGGCATGGAATCGGTGAGGGAAGCGAGGATCTCCGGAAGGTCGCGTATTACTACCGGTTCAAACACGATTGAGTCGTTGGCCAACGAGTCGGCCAGGGCAATATTGGTGTCAAGCATTGAAGCAGCGGCTGCCTCACCGGAATTAAAATCCCGTGCGGATTGCAGCAACTGATCTGGAGCAGCGGTCTGGGCCAAAGCTATGGATGCTACGCCCAGGCATAGTGCAGAAGTAATATGTCTCATATTTTGGGTTGTTATTGTCGTTATCAGAGGAGTCAGAGGAATCAAAAAAGTCTCAGGCATCACTTCAGAAGGATAAGGATGCCTGATATATGGGTTATTTCGAGGCTTTGAGGATATCGGAATACTCTTTGGAACGAATCACTTCCAAAGCTTTATGAAACATCGGATCCCTCTCGTTGTATACCTTGAAGTAAGTGGATGAATCATAAATGTCGCGTCCGATCAGTCCTTTCAGTACCATAGAGAAAAGCGGCTTGCTCAAAGCGGCCTCCTCAGCATTGAAATCGATCTTCTCCGCTGTGGCGAGATCGTAAAGTTCCTGAAGTTGAGCATCTGAAATTGAATATCCTTTTAGGAAGTCAGCATCTGTAGGATACTTGGCAAGAATCTCCTTACGGTCTTTGTCTACCGTCTTAATAGCGAAACGGTTGATAAGACCCTTGGCCATTACCTGACGGTAATATTTAGTATTTTCCGTAGTGTCGATTCCTACGAAGCGGTCCGGTGAGATTCCGCCTCCTCCATAGATGGGTCGGTTAAGCCTGAGAGTCTTCACTTTGAGCGAGTCGATATATTTTATGGAGTCTTCATGCATCAGCTCTCCACTGTTGAAACGGTCAATTATGTCGTGGGCGTACGCATCTGCATTCCCTTTGGTGTAAGGTTTCTGTATGTCGCGTCCTGTTGGGGTATAGTAGTGAGCCACTGTCAGTCGCATCATAGATCCGTCAGGGAATGGCACCGGACGTTGCACGAGACCTTTACCAAAACTCCTTCTTCCTACCACTACACCACGGTCCCAGTCTTGTATAGCTCCTGCTGTGATTTCCGATGCTGAGGCTGAGAACTGATTCATCATCACTACGAGGCGACCCTCCTCAAGAAGAGGTTTCTTGTCAGAAGGGAAAGAGAAGTATTCATATTTAGGACTGTTGGTGCCTTCAGTGAAGACTGCAAGACTTCCGGAAGGAAGGAGTTCTCCGAGAATATCTACAGATGCCTTGAGGTATCCGCCTCCGTTGTCGCTGAGATCGAGTATGAGGTCTTTCATACCCTCCTTCTTCAGTTTGCCGACAGCTTCTACAAACTCCTTATGTGTTTCGGCCCCAAACTTATTAAGCCTTATATAGCCAACTCCTGGCTCCACTATATAGGCAGCGTCAACACTGAAAATTGGAATGTCATCGCGTGTGATTCTGAAGTCTATAGTGTCAGGGGTGGAGCCTTCATAGCGAAGTACAGTTACATCTACGTCGGTGCCCTTTGGGCCACGTAGCCTCTTCATAATATCGGAGTTGAGCATCTTGACTCCGGCTATTACAGTATCGTTTACTTTAATGATACGGTCGCCTGGAAGGAGACCAACCCTTTCAGACGGGCCGCCACCGATTGTCTCTATTATATAGAGAGTGTCAGTAGCCATATTGAAGGAGATACCGATGCCGCTAAACGAACCTTCAAGTGGTTCGTTTAGTTCTTGAGTCTCCTTTGCATTTGTGTATGACGAATGGGGGTCGAGACTTTTAAGCATACCGACAATCGCGTCTTCTACAAGTTTGTCTTGATCTACCGAATCAACGTAGAGTTTTGAAATAGCCTGCTCCGCATATTGAAGCTTATGAGCGGGCAGAAACTGCTGAGCAGAAGCAGCTGCAGTAAGAAGCGCAAATATAGCGTAGAATAATTTTTTCATTTATTACGAGTCTTTTTTACTTTATGACGTTTTTAAGCCATAAAAGTTTAAATCTCCTTCTTCTTTGGGATGAAACGAGACGCATCGTAACCATTGGCTGTAAGTTCTCGCACCATGCTGCTTGATATGAATCCGAGTTCCGGACGTGCAGTCAGAAACAGAGTTTCGATGTCGGAAATAGCCGCATTTGTGTCGGCGAGATTGCGCTCATATTCGAAATCCTTCACTTCTCGCAGTCCTCTCACAATGAAAGCTGCACCATGCCGGCTGGCGAAATCAACGGTAAGACCTGTATATGCCTCTACTCTTACTCGATCGTCGTCGGCATAGATATCTTTTATGTCCTTCACTCTTGCGGCGATAGAGTCGGCTGGCGTCTTTTTGATATTGTAGCCTATGCCAATGATAAGCCGGTCGAAGATCTTGAGTGCGCGGTCTGCTATATCCTTATGGCCGATCGTGAAAGGATCGAAACTCCCGGGAAAGACAGCAGTTCTCATGCTTCCTCCTCTATTATAAGGTTATCGATGATGAAGTTCTGGCGGTCCATTGTATTCTTTCCCATATAGAACTCCATCAGTTGATCGTAGCAGTCTTCCTTCTTTATCACAACCGGATCGAGACGCATATCGGGGCCTATGAATTCCGCAAACTCATCGGCATTGATCTCACCCAGACCTTTGAATCGGGTGATCTCTGCGTTCTTGCCAAATTTCGATATGGCTGATTCGCGCTCCTCATCTGAATAGCAGTAGTAAGTATCCTTTTCTCCTTCAGATGCCTCTTTCTTCTTTTTCCCTTTTTTTCTCTTGATTGCTTCCTTATTGCGCACCCTGAACAGCGGGGTCTGAAGGATATATACATGTCCTTTCTTAACGAGATCAGGGAAAAACATTAGGAAGAACGTGATGCAGAGGAGGCGGATATGCATTCCGTCTACATCGGCATCAGTCGCGATGATGACTTTGTTGTATCTTAAACCCTCGATTCCATCTTCTATGTTGAGGGCTGCCTGAAGGAGATTGAACTCATCGTTCTTGTAGACTATCTCCTGCGTAAGACCATAGCTGTTGAGTGGTTTACCACGCAGCGAGAAAACAGCCTGCGTTTCGGCATTGCGGACCTTAGTGATAGTGCCACTCGCGGAGTCGCCCTCGGTAATGAATATAGCAGATTCGTCGCGTCGATCTTCCTTGGCATTGGCACGTAGAGTATCGTTGTAGTGTATATGGCAATCTCGGAGTTTCTTATTGTGTAGACTCACTTTTTTAGCCTTCTCCCTTGCCATTTTCGCCACTCCGGCCATAGACTTGCGTTCCTTCTCGTTGGTAGCGATTTTCTTAAGCATGATCTCGGCTGTCTCCGTGTTTTTATGGAGATAATCATCGAGTTCTTTTTTTAGGAAATCGCCGATAAACTTATTGACTGTGACCGTACTGTTTGGTGCGATTTCCTTGCTTCCAAGCTTTGTCTTGGTCTGCGACTCAAACACAGGCTCCTGAATACGGACACTTACAGCCGCAACAATTCCGTTGCGTATGTCGGCATATTCATAATTCTTTCCGGAGAAAGCCTTGATGGTCTTTCCTATATGCTCTTTGAATGCCGCAAGGTGCGTTCCTCCTTGAGTTGTATGCTGGCCGTTGACGAATGAATAGTATTCCTCTCCGTTTTGGTCGGTATGGGTTATGACCACCTCAATGTCGTCACCTTTCAGATGAATAATAGGATAGAGCGGTTCAGATGTGATGTTATCTTTCAGGAGGTCAAGCAGACCGTGACGGGATAAGTATCTCTTCCCATTGAAATATATGTGTAGTCCGACGTTGAGGTAGGTATAGTTTGTGACCATTGTCTCGATAGTCTCCAGATCGAACTTATATCCTTTGAAGAGCGTCTCGTCAGGGCGGAAGCAGACAAGCGTACCGTTTTCTTCAGTTGTCGGCATCCTGTCGGTATGCTCAATGAGGCGACCTCGGTCGAAAGAGACCTTTACACATTCACCGTCGCGAAAGCTGGTCACCTCGCAATGTGTTGATAGAGCATTGACAGCTTTGAGACCGACACCGTTAAGACCTACAGACTTCTTGAAGTTTTTATCGTCAAACTTACCGCCGGTGTTTATGTCGGAAGCAACCTCTTTGACCTTTCCGAGTGGAATGCCTCGGCCATAGTCGCGTATCTTCACCTCGCCGGAGTCAGCGTCGATTGAAATATCGATTCGTTTCCCGGCGCCCATGTTAAACTCATCGATGGAATTGTCTACTACCTCTTTAATAAGCACATAGATACCATCTTCAGCATGTGATCCGTCGCCTAATTTCCCGATATACATGCCGGGGCGGCGACGGATATGCTCATTCCATTCGAGAGTCTGGATTGCATCGTCGCCATAGCCATGGTCGGCCACTTTCGAAGGCGTATCAATTTCTGCTTCAAACTCACCTTCATCAGAGGAAAATTCCGGAGAAGTTGACACAGTATCGATATCAAAAATATTGTCGTTTTCGTTATAATCAGTCATTTTAAGTTGTGGGGTTGAGGTCAGTTAATCTCTTTGCTAAGCCAGTTCTCAAGTTCTCCGGTCCATTGTCTCTTATATGGGAATTTGTCTCTGAATCCCCATCCGTGTCCGCCTGTTGGATAAGCGTGGAGAGAAGCTTTGACCTTATTGGCAAGCAGTGCGGAATAGTAGTCGATGCTGTTGGCCGGAGGCACCGCGCCATCGTCTGATGAAAGCATGATGAAAGCTTTCGGTGTGTCAGGAGTGACTTGAAGTTCGTTGGAAAAGAGTTTCACGAGATCTTCTGAAGGATTCTCCCCAAGAAGATTTATTCTTGATCCCATATGGGTTTTTTCAGCGTCCATGCTGACCACAGGATAGAAAAGGATTTGAAAGTCAGGTCTTGTTTCAGAAGAGGAATAGTGGGTGGCAAGAGTTGATGCGAGATGTCCTCCGGCAGAGGCACCGGCTATGCCAATTTTCTTAGGATCTACACCGAGTTCTTCTGAATACTTACG
This sequence comes from uncultured Sangeribacter sp., assembly GCA_964432215.1. Classification (GTDB taxonomy): domain Bacteria; phylum Bacteroidota; class Bacteroidia; order Bacteroidales; family Muribaculaceae; genus Lepagella. The sequence continues at coordinate 7,259 of CAYSMP010000075.1, read as the reverse complement.
CAGCAGACGCATGGCTTGCTCAGCGTCCGCGAGGGGTATGGAGCTGTCGCCGTAAGGGAGTCGGTATTTCAAGACTGCATAAGTGATGCCTTGTGCGTTAAACCAATCGGCCATGTCGTGTCCTTCGTGTGCCGATGCCTGGTGAGTGTATCCTCCGCCTGGACACATGAGTACAGTCTTTCCTGTAGGGTTCTTGGGGGTATATACAGTGATGGCAGGGTCTGTCTTGAAGTCCTGGGCTTTGACGCGTTCTGACTTTGCATCAGTCTGTTCGAGGGGATTTTCGTCCCAAAGCAGAATTTCAGTTTTTTTCTGTGCCGAAGCGCTTAGGCTTGCGGTGAGGATGCACATGGCGATTAGTTTTATAAGTTTCATTTTGAAGAATGCATATTATGTGTAATAAAGCACAAAATTAGTAAAAATAATTGAGAAATTAAAATAATTATATAGAGGTTGTTTAAACTTATTTTTGAGAAGTTGATAATACTGTAAAAATTTTAAACTACGGGCACTCTGCAAAAAAAGCACTATATTATAGTTGGCAGACAAAAATATAGTAAGAATGCCAGAAAGCGCTGTACTCGACAAAGAAACAATAAAATTTAGAATTATGCCATATCTATCATATCAAGACCCTTGTTGATGCTTGGTTAATTATGTCGTTTAATTTTTGTGAGCTACTTATTTATACCAAGCCCACCATAATTTTTGACAACAAAATTTCCTTGCTTATCATAGATTTTCCATTCTCCTACTCGTTCACAATCTATTTCCCAATCCTCTCCGAAAATTTCATAACCTTCTGCATTAATTCTACCATCGGTGGAGTTGAAATATGTTGAGTAACCAATATAAGGAAATTTAAATCCTGGAGTCCAATCAATAGGATAATTAATTGACTCGTCATTTGCTGTTATATTATCAACAAGTCCTGAAATTAATCCACTTTTTTCATCAATCATGGTGATTGATCTTAATTCCCCGTTTGAGTATCGGAGTGTGTAAGATAATTTTAACGAATCCTTATATATATAATAGATCATTTCCATTCCATTCTTTTTATCCGATAGATAATTTACAATTTTTATGCAAATTTCATTATCTTCAATCCAAAGTCCATTTTTATATCCATTCTCATTATATTTATTTACGTTATCTGCTATAAGTACTATCCCAATGTTAGCAAGCATTTCTAAGGAGGTTGTGAATGTTGTTAATCTCGACCCCATAATATTTTCGGAGATCTGACACCCAAACAGCAAGATGAAGATATATTTTAATAATATCTTTTTTCCCATATATTTCATTTAACAAATATTTTTTTTTGAAGTTGTATAACCCAGTTTACGAATATCAAATATCACTAAGTTGATTAATAATTTCATTCACTTTGTCAAGTTTCCGTCATCAATCGGCTCATCATTATTGATAGTCTTCAAGTTCTTTGCCTAAGCGTTCGGAAAATTCATTTATGGTTACCACTTTTCCAAGAGGTTCATTTATCGTAGGAAAAACATTCATTAATAAATCTTCTTCGCAGATAAAATCAATAAAGTATTCAACAAATTCATCTAAAGATATTGGCAAACATTTATACTCAGTATTTAAGTTTTTACATAAAGCCAAACCATATTCTTTTGAAGACCATACAGAAAAGAGTTTTTTTTCATCATGAACCAAAACTGCAATGGTCTTTTCATCAATTAACATCGTCCACAATGTTTCGGTATCTGCAATTCTTTTCATTACATAATTATATCTTACCTCCTTATCACGTCTGTTCAAAGCATTGAATTCTTCTTCTGAGACTTTCAATTGGCTGACTGAACTGAAATCTGATTTAAGACGTCTATCTATTTTTTTTCCCGTTATTGTCATTTTTATGCTCGTTTTTATGGTTACTATTGAGCTGCAATTAACTTTCCTTATATGAATACCCCTTGGCGGCCTCTTTTCCTCTTGGATGCGCCAAGACTATTCCTTTAGTATTTCTTATTGTTACGTTTACCTTGCTTTCTCGCTTATTTCAGATACTATTTTTACTGTATTATTTACATCAGAAGTCTTCTCAAAGTTTTTCGCTGTCTTAACCCCTGATGTGAGTAATTTGATAGTATCTTCGGGCACTGAAGTCGTACTCGTTGAGGCCATTGGCCGTGACCAGTTCCTTGCCGCCAAACTTGTAGGACTGACTTCCAATCAGGTTGCCGAGGTCAGCAATGATACCACCATAGGGATAGTAGGCGACGGTCTGCTCGATAGCACCTGTCGAGCTATTGATGACGGCGCGGTTGTTCCCGAGGTAGTCCTGAGTGTAGTAGTGGAAGGTGACTGTGCTTCCGCTAACAGTGGCGTAGCCTCCGGGGAAGAGGACCATGTCAAGCTTGCCGTCACGGTAGATGAGGTTGCCCCGGTATTCCGTGATGAAGATAGAGATAGTCTTCAGCATGAATCATTTTTATTTTGAATATTAGCTCTGATTATTGGAATTAATTATCTTGGGAATTCCTATAAATTTAAGAAGGAGATACGATGGGAAAGAACAGATGAAAAACCCAATCATGGCAATCAACAACCAGGCCTTGACTGATGAATCATTTGTGTACATAATTACAAAACAAATGATTCCAAACAATATTGCTGCAAAAAGATATGTTAAGAGGGCAAGCCTCGATGTGGACTTTGTAATTAGCCAGGCGACAATTCCTGCCACGCACCAACAGCCAATAAACGGAATTATAGCCATTAGGAATGCTATATTATTTACCCCTGAGATAATATACCAGATTGTCCCTAAAACCAAGAAGCTGATCACTCCGCACACCCCAGTCAGCATAGAGTATTCAATTATTGAATTTACGATTTTCATATCATTCCTTGTAGTTATAATATTGATATCTTTTCCCCATATCCTCGAATGATTCAAATTGGTAGAATCCTAAAGAGTCCTTTTTGAATTCAGGGGTAGATTTAAAGAATTCTGAATCGCCTATTCCCGACATCTTCTTTCCATCCAAAGACGAAAGCTTCTTAATCCTGTTGAAGTAAAAATTTCGAAGTTCTGTTCTTGCGTCACTGTAATTAGGAAAACCGAGAATAGTCAATAATGTAAACGGAAACAGATAGAAGGGACTGTCCTTATTCTTTCTCATGCCGATAATGGCCCTTCCGTCGTAACAACAGGAATCTTTTGGCATGTCAACACCGTTTTTTTTCTCATTCTTCTCCCTTACAATAACGAGAGCCATACACAAAAGACTATCCTGACTGTAGGTCAGTGTGTCAACCGCTAATGATATTCTTGAATCTGTCCTGATTGAAGAGGCAATCCTCTTGTTGTCAGTTCTGAAACTCAAAATATAAGGAGTGTATAGAGAGTAACCTTCGGCAATCTCAGGATTTATGCTGTCTACATTTACAGCATACCCTTCTTGCTGACGTTTCGAGAGTCTGTACGACTCTATGTTGTCAATATATGTTTTTTCGATGCTTGCTTTGTCAGACCTGTATCTGGCTGTCTGTTCATCCAGGTTCACTTTAGCCGGAAAGGCCTCATCTGGTACAGAGGTTATACATGAACTGAATGACAAAATTATCACCATAAAGAATAGAATGGATTTTTTCATAAGTGGTAGAGAGTATGTATAAATTATTGTAGGAGTAACGAAGAGCAATGTACTCATCTAACCTCTTTGTCCCAATAGTTGATAATATCATCGAGGAAACCTGAGATTGAATGCTCCTTAAAAATAAGAGTAAAGGCATTGAAGAGATTGTATGAAATTTCCTTATGAGTCACAATATTTTTTGCACCCTGCATCTCTTTATCTCCTGCCACTCCATCAAAGAAATGCTGAAAAACTATTGTTTTAATTACTGGAGTTTGTTCGGATGATTGGAATGGAGCGAAGTCCACTTCGAAATTTAATTTTCCAGCTACGTCTACCATATTATCTTCTCCATATTGCATCATTCCTTGTATCAATCCTTTTGTGTAGGCACTTCCCATACTATGTGTAACAAATTTCACAGACGTTCCGCTTTCCTCCGCCATATTTAAAATTGTTGCGCATTCTGAGTATCCCTTCTCATATCCCGCAGAAGTCCTATCTTGAATATGGAGATTACTTTCTGAATGATTAACAAAATCTGTGAAGTTACCAAGTCCTGTCACACCTCCTATTGCCCCATCAAAGTATATTGCATTAGAATCTCTTATTTTACTCACTATAATTGCATCAATTCCGTTCCAATATTTTGATTGGCCTCCATCTCCCATATGAAACCCATTTACAAAAATTACAACATTTCCATCTGGATCATATGCGTTCACCGAATTGTTGCCACAATATAGATAGGGAGATAGCCAGTAGTATTTCTCGCACATAGGGTCCGGCTTGGTAAAGCCTGGGACTGCGGAGTAGTACTGTCTCGCTCCGAAGTCATACTCGTTGAGGCCGTTGGCAGTGACCAGTTCCTTGCCGCCGAATTTGTATGGCTGACCTCCAGTCGGGTTGCCGAGGTCAGCGATTACGCCTCCATAGGGATAGTAGGCGACGGTCTGCTCGATAGCACCCGTCGAGCCGTTGATGACGGTCCGGTTGTTGCCGAAGTAGTCCTGAGTATAGTAGTGGAAGGTGACTGTGCTTCCGTTGACGGTGGCGTAGCCGCCGGGGAAGAGGACCATATCCAGCTTCCCGTCACGGTAGATGAGGTTGCCCCGGTACTCGGTCGTGGAGGTACCTGTCACCCCTGTCGATGCAGCTGCCTCAGTTGATTTCAATGAAAACTCATTGAGTATATCGTCGAATACAGAGGATGGATCAGACTGCCTTGTCACATTGGTGCTGTGGATGGTCTTAAGCCTCTCTCCGCTTGCCGAATAGACATTCTCCGTATATGCTCCGTTGGAATAGCTTATCCGGAGAGGATTCCCGAAACGGTCGTAGCTGATGTTGGTGATACCCCTGCTCTGGTTGATATGTGTCATGACCATGTCTCTTTTTATCAGTGGCTGCAAGTTAGTACAAATTTGTCTTAGATGCAAATTTTCGTGCGATAAAAAGCGTGAATGTGTTGTAGAACATATTAATAAGTCATCCCAAAAGTTACCAGCTGCCGGAGCATAACGCGCAGAGAACTGCGCTTTCCACACTCCGCCCCCGTTAAGCATTATCTATTCGCACAGCTTAAATTTGCTATAACTTCTCCTATTAAGGTATTAAGGCTTCCCCACTATTTAATGTCTAGCAAGGGACTATCTTCATATTTTTCGATATTATCTCATTTTTTATAGTAGGTCCGGCCTTTCCATTTAAGGCCTTCATCAACTAACTGTATATATTCACCCGTAATGAAAAACTGCTCAAAAAATGTATTCGTAACCGCTGGCAGTTCTATGGATATAATATCATCGTTTTCATATTGATTTTCAATTGGGTACCAAATATAAAGCACACCAAAATACTGAGCCAACACATTGCTTTCACAATAATGTGTAGGTGCTATTAAAAATGAAAATGTCCTATTTTCTCCCAAGGTTTGCCGATCCAATGAAATTTCACAAATCCTATTATGGGAAGTCCCTGAATATGTAGTCTCATTACAAAAAATATTAAACTCCATTTCGTGTCGAGTATTCGGTAGAATGAACCGAACAATTGGATGGGGTTCAGTTATTTCTTCAGATTGTTTCGAATATTGAGTAGTCATGTTCTCCATAAGATAGAAGGTTGGCTCACTAATTGAGTTTATCTCCAGAAAATCATCAGACACTTCCTTAACGTTACAGATGGCTAATACATCTCCATCGTATGACCTCATATACAAAATATCCTCTAAAATATCCATCATTAGGACTCCGTATTCATCGCTGTATGTTCCATCAAGGTTTTTTGCCATACCATGCACATAGTGACTTATAATTACGGTTATTACAACCATAAGATATTTATACCTCATATTTATATAGTTATTACTTGTTTTTCGATATTCGTTTTAATTGATCAGAAAAATCCTTTATAATAGGATACACAATGTTTCCATTTCTATCTCTCAGCGACACTACATAATGGATGTCGATTTTATTGATATTGGAAACATTTTTGGGTAACGAGCTGGGGTTAAATGAGTATTGGCTTTTATACGCTTCTACTTCATTGGCAGCAATTTTTTTAACTGTGGCGTGTGCGCTTTTTTCTGTAACACCGGAATTTTTAAGTTCTCCATTTGAATTGAAATCTAGACGGCCAGCTTCAATAGATTGTATCACATGAGTTATTTCATGGATAGAGAGTGCATCACCTGACGTTTCTATGTATATTAATCCATCATCACCTAATCTAACCATGTGAAGATTTTCTCCATCTATAAGCGACAAGGAATATGTATTGCTATTATCCTTGGCTAAAAGATCAATATCGGATTTGCTTCCCTCAGGAAATCGGTGATGAAAGGTCATGATCCTATCTTGAAAATAAGAATCACATAGCTCATTAATTTCAGCATACTTATTCTGAAGCGCATCCCTGAGATATAAAGTATACATTTTTCATTCGCTTTATATTTATTGCAAATTTACAAAAAAAATTGCAATAATTCAAACCTTGAGATTGATGTCTTGGCTCTTGAGTGACACATAACCTGTTGGATGGATATGGCATTCAGTCACTTTGTGCTGATGTGGGACGCGCAGAGGACTGCGCTTTCCTCATTCCATGTCGCTCTATAGTTGGGAATGAACTTATGGCGGGGGATGGGCGTTTTAAGGTATATGGCAACAGTTAAATTTCAAGGAGCTCCCGTGAAGACAGTAGGGGAACTTCCATCAGCAGGAGCTGTAGCTCCTAATTTTAGTTTGGCAGCGCAGGATCTTTCAGATTTCGACCTTGAGTCGCTGAAAGGAAAGCGCATAGTACTCAATATCTTCCCGAGCATCGATACAGACGTTTGTGCTGCATCTGTGAGGAAGTTTAATGTCGAGGTGTCTAACCTTCCGGAGACTGTGGTAGTCTGCGTATCGGCTGACCTTCCTTTTGCCGCCCAGCGTTTCTGCTCAGCCAACGGCATTAAGAATGTAGTGACAGGCAGCACTTTCCGTTCAGATTTCGGTAAGCAATACGGTGTAGAGTTTGCAGAAGGTCCGCTTCGCGGATTGATGGCTCGCTCGGTAGTAGTAATCGACAAAGACGGCAAGGTATTGGGTAGCAAGATGGTCGAGGAGCAGACTAATGAACCCGACTATCAGTATGTAGAGTCTC
>CAYSMP010000074.1:0-17957 GCA_964432215.1 uncultured Sangeribacter sp. | reverse complement strand
ACCAATGGATGGCCGCCTAAAAGTTTACTAAGTTATTTTTTAATCATCACTTAGTTGGAGGGTTGAATGGTTTAACCTTTATAGTTATAAACCATAAACGACTTTTCCTTTTGCGATGGTAGTCTTCACACAGTTCATGCCTACATAGTAAGGCAGCATGTTGATATTATCGAACTCAAGGATCACCAGGTCGCCATCCTTACCGGGTTGTATAGAGCCTTTCTTATCTGCAAGTCCACAGGCAGCTGCGCCGTTGATAGTCAGCGCTGTTATCACCTCTTCTACACTCATTCCCATATAGATGCATGCCAAAGCTATCATCAATGGAATAGATCCTGAGAAGCAACTACCAGGGTTAAGGTCAGTAGCGAGTGCCACTGCACATCCAGCCTCAATCATCTTGCGGGCCGGTGCATATGATTCTTTAAGCGCGAAAGCAGTCAGAGGAAGAAGAGTCGCAACTACGTTTTTATTTGCCATTTCCTCAATGCCCTTATCGCTGACATGCAATAGATGGTCGGCACTGACAGCTCCGAGTTCTGCGGCGAGTTCGGCACCCCCAAGCGGTACGATCTCATCAGCATGGAATTTCAATTTATAACCCATAGCCTTAGCAGCCTTCATGAGTCGGCGAGAGTCTTCGATTTCAAATACATTTTTCTCTGTAAAGATATCGCAGAATTTAGCTGCTTTCCTGAACTTTGGAAGCATTTCTTCAATGATGAGGTCTACATACTCAGAAGTGCGTCCTTTGTATTCCTCAGGCACTGCATGCGCACCTAAGAACGTAGGCACAACTTCGATTTTCTTCTTAGAAGCGAGACGTCCGATAGCAGCAAGCATCTTAGCCTCAGAGTTATAGTCAAGTCCATAGCCACTTTTTACTTCGACTGTTGTGACACCCATTGAGATCATACGATCCATGAGCCATTCAGCATTAGTCACCAATTCGGCAATATTAGCATTGCGTGTGGCGTTGACTGTGTTCTGTATTCCACCACCTTTCTCCATTATGCTCATGTAGGAAGCCCCTTCGAGGCGCATACGGAATTCATCCGGACGATATCCACCGAAAACCATATGGGTATGAGAATCAACGCAGCCTGGGAGCACTACCCTACCATGGGCATCAATTTCCTTGAATGTTGCTCCGTGTCCAAAGATTGTATAGATTTGGCGAAGTGGATTTGAATTGCCAACGTAACGGATTACTCCGTCTTTGATAAGAATGGCGCCGTCTTCGATTACGTTAAGGCGAGCCATGTCAGCTCCCTTCACAGCCTGATTGCCGAGAGGAGTGACGATTGTAGCATGCTTAATATATAGATTTGACATTTTTTTATAATTTTTGAATTGAGATTTTTTTTATGACTTATCATCCACAATATTATAGGATTGAGCGAAGATATGCTTCGTCGGCAATGAAGGGCTCCGTAATCATGAAACCATTTTCAGCCTGCGAGTCGTTCCATTCCTTGACAGTAGCCATAGCGTTTTCATTGCGTGCCCAGCTGCGACGTGCCACGCCGCCCATCACGTCCCAAAGCATAGCTTTAGTAAGGATTTCGTCTACCCGGTCTGAACCATCGCAGATCATCCCAAAGCCACCATTGATCGACTTGCCAATCCCGACACCTCCACCATTGTGGAGAGCCACGAGGCTCATGCCGCGCGCGCAGTTGCCTGCAAAGCATTGGATAGCCATGTCAGCCATGACGTTGGAACCGTCTTTGATGTTGGAAGTCTCACGGAATGGTGAATCAGTGCCGCTAACGTCATGGTGGTCGCGACCGAGCATAATCGGACCAACTTCACCCTTACGCACCATATCATTAAACTTTAAAGCAATCTTAAGACGCCCCATCGCATCCTGATAAAGGATGCGCGCCTGCGTTCCGACGACGAGAGCATTTTTCTCCGCATCGCGAATCCATACCCAGTTATCCATGTCCTGACCGCGTCGATCCTTGGGTATACAGTCCATAGCAGCTTTATCGGTCTTTACGAGGTCTTCATGTTTTCCACTTAAGCAAACCCAGCGGAAAGGACCATATCCGTAGTCGAAAAGCATCGGACCCATGATGTCTTCTACGTATGATGGCCAAATGAATCCATCTTTTTCATCTACACCGTTTTTGGATAGTTCTTTGACGCCTGCATCATACATAGCCTTCATGAAGGAATTGCCATAGTCAAAGAAATATGTACCCCGATCTACAAGCGCCTTAATGGCAGCATAATGACGATGCAAGGTTTCGTCGACAAGACGACGGAATTCTTCCGGGTTGTCATGGAGAAGTTTAGTACGCTCTTCAAAAGAGAGACCTACCGGGCAGTATCCACCTTCATATACTGCATGACATGAAGTCTGGTCGCTTAGAAGTTCGATCTTCTTTTCATTTTTCACTGCATATTCAAGAAGATCTACGATATTGCCATGATAAGCAATTGAAAGCGGTTTCTTCTCAGCCATTGCCTCTTCTGCAAGATGGAATGCCTCATCAAGATCATCAGTCACAACTTGAACCCAACCTTGATTCTTGCGTGTATCGATGCGAGAGGCATCAACTTCTGCCACTATAGACACAGCTCCGGCGATGTCCGCTGCTTTTGGCTGAGCACCACTCATACCACCGAGCCCTGAACTTACAAAGAGGTGTCCACGGAGGTCCCCGTCTTGAGGCACTCCGAGTTTCATACGCCCGGCGTTGAGGATAGTGTTGAAAGTTCCATGTACGATTCCTTGAGGACCGATATACATCCATCCGCCGGCTGTCATCTGTCCGTAGTTGGCTACGCCCATCTGCATTGCTTCATGCCAATCGTGTAGATTATCAAACATTCCTACCATCATAGCATTTGTAATAATCACACGCGGAGCCTCCGGACGCGAAGGAAAGAGTCCAAGGGGATGACCGGATTCCACTACAAGAGTCTGATCTTCGGTAAGGTTCTCAAGATATTTCTTTATGAGGCGGTATTGCAGCCAATTCTGGCACACCTGTCCGGTCTCACCATATGTCACGAGTTCATAAGGATAGAGAGCAATATCAAAGCAGAGGTTATTGTCGATCATCACCTGGAAAGCCTTTCCGGCAAGGCATTTTCCTTTATATTCATCTACCGGTTTTGCCTTAAGGTCACCTTCGGGACGCCAGCGGTAGGCATAGATACGTCCACGTGTACGAAGTTCCTCAAGAAATTCAGGAGCTGCCTTCTCATGCAGTTCTTCGGGAAGGTAACGGAGTGCATTTTTGAGTGCAGTGATAGTCTTTTCTGGAGTGAGGGTATAGTGACGGTCCGGAGCACGGCGGATACCCTCTTGAAATTTCGGATCTTCAGGCCATTCGGCTGAAAGAAGGATTCTATTGTCAGTCATATATAAGGTCAGTTATATTCTTATGTCACTGTTATACTCATCTATCGTGAGTTTCCCACAAAATTAATAAAAATTTGCCATATTTCAATAAGAATTGAAAAAATTTAATTAATTTTGAATTTGGTGCTTCCATCTATCCGATACTTATGGAAGAATTACTTTGCTGTTCAATCAAGGTACGTATATTAAGTAGTTTACCAAATTGAACGACAAGGACAAGCTGCCTCAAGATTATCTCGCATTTATCATATCATTAATTTTTGCGAGCTACTTATACGAATGAAAATTAACATAATCTAATGTAACAATCCTCTCCTATTTCTCGTCAGTTATATATAAACGAACATTGAGAATACTGAAAAACTCTTGTATTCAATATATGAGATCAGGACATAAAATACAAACTAAGGTATCTTACAGGAATGACAGACGGAGAGTTCAATAGAATTTTGCTTCCACAATATCGACAAATGTATACCACTGCATTTGCGATTCTCCGTGACCCTGACGATGCCTCTGACGCCGTACAGGATGTAATTTCGTTATTATGGCAGAAGCATCATGGCATGGACATTCCTGACAATGTGGCAGCATTCTGCAGACAAACCACCCGAAACTACTGCATTGACAGAATACGAAGTAATTCAAAACGGTATTTCGAAAGAATTGACACCTTATACCAGATTCCTACAGGCACACATACTGATTCAGAAGTTTCTTTAAGCTCTACATCTGCATTTATTATGAAGTGCTTGACTAAACTTAATAAAAGACATAGGGACGTTCTTACACTCAGCATTTTCAGTCAACTTTCTACCGACGAGATAAGTAAAGTCACAGGAGAATCACTCGAAAATGTAAGGGTTATCCTAAGCAGAGGAAGAAAAACAATTAAAGAATTTTTGAAAAATGAACAACAATTTAGATCTAAATAAACTGCGAGGTTTGCTTCATAAATATTATGAGGCTGAGACATCCCCGGATGAAGAAAATTTTATCATTTCAATCTTCTCTGAAATCGAAGCAGAAACTACCCCGGAGTATATGACTGCCGACAGGGAATTTTTCCTTTCAATTAAAGAACTCTTACCATGTCCCACCGACTTGGAGAGTCCGGCTGATCTACTTGGAAAAATTAACAGAGAAATTTCGGTTGCTTCAGGTATTGTTTTAAAAGATACAAAGAAAAAATGGGAAAGACATTTCTATTATGCTGTATCTGCTGCAGTGGCATGTGTATTACTATCATTTGGTATGTGGCATATCTACACATCACACTTTCTTAAATCTTCGACAGTTGACAACTTAGTAGAAAATCCGTCAGCTACCATTGAAGAATACCATTCGATAATTTCCGAACCAATTGAAACTAAGACAATATCTGAGACCTCGATGCAAAAACCATCAGCATGTCCACCTGCACGTCAAAGCCATCATATCATAGCTGAAGACGTTGCGTTACATCAAGATGATAATAAATATATTGAGATCACCGATCCGGAAGAAGCACGTGAGATAATTCTCGAAATCGGCAAACTTTTAGCCAACAACTCAAGAAAGACCAAAGAGGCAACCCGAATTGTTGAAGAAGCTGTCGACGAATATAAAGAAATTACCAAACAATTATTGAAATGAAAAATTTAAAATATATTATTTGCATTGTGATGGCCATCCTTTCCGTTGATTGCTTATCACAGCGAATGCTTTCAGAAGTTGCTTCGATGGAAGGGGTGAGCTCCGTATTCATCGGTGAAACGATGCTAAAAGTGGCCGGATCATCCATCTCTATCGACTCTAATCAGTCTGCAATCAATATGTCGGAAATATTCAAAGACCTTACATCTATAGAGATTATCTCCTGTGATAAAAAGGACAACGTTACGAAACTGGAAAAGAAATGTATAAATATTCTTTCTGCATATCCTTTTGAAGTATTAACGGAGACTTCAGGCGACGGCAAGAATATAAAGATCTCCGGAGTGTTTGATAAAGCTGGAAAAAATATAGTGATCCTCCTAATTGCAATCACTGGTGGCGACGAAGCCTCCTTCATCCTCTTGAACGGAAATATCGATATTGTAACTCTCAACAATGCATTATTATATACTAACTAAATAAATCAACACATATGAAAAAGATCGTTCTTATCTTTTTGCTATTTTTTATCAGTTTGATTGCTAATGCGTTGACTATAGACAATCTTCTTAATTACTTTAAGAATCTGCCAGATGTCAAACATGAAGTAATTAAAGGAAAAAGATTGAATGCACTTGTAGATAGCGTGGCAACTGATATTGAAAAAGATGCTCTTCGCACTGCTAAAAAACTGGTTGTCATAAGTTCAAGTATGGATGAAAAGCAACGTGGTGACCTATTAAGCAAACTGAGTTTACTTAATAATTATAATCTTGCCTTTTCATATGTTATGGACACTCCGGAACCAACAATTCCTTTACTATCTACTGCCACAGGCATTAAGTCTTCTACTACAGTAAACATCTACGCCAAGAATTCATCATCCAATGAATATCTTTATAACCCGGTATTCCTGCTACATATGAATGGAATAGTTGCCTTGGCATATCTCGATGGTAAAATTAAGCCGGATGCAGCCAAAGATTTAGTTCAAGCGACTTTCAATATAGTTTATTACGGTCCTGATTACACCAATAACCACAAGAAGACTCCACTAAACGGCATAGACATACAGCATAAGATTTATCCACAAGAAAAAATCCATGTAGTAACCGACAGAGACATCTATTGTGGTGGAGATACCATATGGCTCAGAGCTTTTATTGTCGATGCTGATTCACATTTGCAGACTGCAATTAGCAAATATGCTTACATAGAACTGCTGACTCCATTCGGGTTTGCGGATAAACGCGTCAAGATCATGGAACGCAACGGTGTCTTTGCCGGATATATTCCGGTTGACGAGGATATATATGAAGGCAATTATACTCTCGCTGCATACACTGCATATTCGGAAAATCAAGGTAAAGATTATTTCTTTCGTAAACCTCTCAGTATTGTAGCACCTCAAAGCTCAAAATACACCATTGAATCAAATTTCGCCCCAATTAAAGATGGCGAAGTCAAAGGAAGTTTCAAGATAAAAGCGATTGGAAGCAACCCAATTAACTACAAAGTTATGTCCTGGACTATGCCAGACGGCAAAATGTTGGAAATGCCCCACGCAAAAAAAGGATTCAGCAGAAAGTTCAATCAAAAGAAAGATGAAAATGTTGTACTCGTGAAGTTTGGCGACTATGGTAAATATTTCCAAGTAGAATACCCGTTTGAGAAAACGAATGTCTCTTTTTATCCTGAAGGTGGATGGCTAATATCAGACCAACCATGTACAGTTGCATTCAAAGCAACTGATGAAAATGAAAAGGGAGTGAATGCCTCAGGAGTAATCAAAAACAACAAAGGCGAGGAAATAGCAGAATTCCAAACTGTTCATAACGGAATGGGAAGCGTCACATTCATACCAGAAAGTGGAGAGACCTACACAGCTTATTTTTCAGGATCGGATGGTGGTTTAAATTCCGTAGAGATTGGATCTCCTAAGGAAGGGATGGCAAGTTTACGGTACCGAGCCACTGGATCTAAAGGCACATTCAGCGTGGCTGGAGGCGAAGGAAAAGATCTTGAGCTGGTAGTAGCTCTACGCGGGGCTGGAATACTCTCCGCACCTATATCCTCGACTACACCACTCTTTTTCGAAAAGGATGAGATGCCGGAAGGACTCTATCAGGCATTACTTGTTTCAAAAAGCGACAATGCTGTATTAAGTGAAAGGATATTCTTCTTGGGTGCCGACCGAGAAGCCCCTGAAATATCTGAAATCAGCCCAGATTCCACTATTATAAATCTACACTTGCCCCAAGGGATTTCTGCTGATTGCACCGTCCGTATCACTAATGGAAATACTTCCCAATTCAGCAGTGACAACAATCTACGCTCCCAGCTGATGCTTCAAAGCGAACTGAGAGGTCGGATTGAGAATCCATCTTACTATTTCAAAAGCAAGGACCGTGAAGCAGAACGAAACCTTGACCTTCTGATGATGGTAAATGGTTGGAGTCGCTATAATCTACCAAATGCTATCCAAGGTAAATATGAAGAACCGAAGGTTCCACTTGAAATAGGACAAGAGATATCCGGTCAGGTTCGTTCCAGATGGAAAAACAAGCCTATGGAAGGTGTTCTGATAAGTGCTATCGCTCCTAAAACGAATTTCGGCACTTTTGCTGAAACTGACAAGGACGGAATATTTCATATCAATGGATTCGACTTTCCTGAAGGTACGTTATATATATTTAAAGCAATGAATGAAAAAGGAGGCCTGGAAGCGAACTATGAAATTTTTGAAGATAAATATCCTAAAATAGAAATCCTTAAAAACCTCTCCACGGAAACAAACGATGAGATTGCCGACTTTTTCAAAGGAACAAGGGGGATATTGCTCGATGAAGTTAAAGTTCAGGCATTCAAGGAAAGTAACGATGACATCTATGCAAATTTCGCTTCATATTCAAGAAGTGCAGACGACATGAAGGCAAGAGGTCTTACTTCCATCTGGCAGGCCCTGAATAGTCTTGGGGGAATATCCAACCATATGGGTCATCTAAAATGGAAGAACACTGAGATAAACTACTACTTGGATGGTCAGTTATTTGATCCTCGTGGCAATGCTACTTTAATGTATAATGTGGCCGGACAATATTCTCCTTGGAGCAGGCACGCACTCCCGGAAAATATTGGAGGCAATTCCTTTTATGGTCCAACATTGTCAGAAGTTGAAGCTGCCGTACCATTTCATACCATCGAAAGGATCGACTTCATACGCCCTGAACACAGTATCGTGCTTGGACCTTCGTATGGCGGAGCGACAGTTGTGATCACTACTAAAAAAGGAGACAAAGTACATTGGGAAAGACAATTCGAACTAAAGGACTATCTCCCCCTCGGTTATCAAGAATACAAGGAATATGCAAGCCCAATGCTGTCAGTCGATGTGGACGAATATGATCTCCAGACATATCCTACTCTCCTTTGGCTTCCCTCAGTTAAATTTAATGAAACAGGAAAAGCTATCGACCTAAAGTTCCCCATAAAATCCAACTACAGAGTCATCATTGAAGGACTAACCGACAACGGTCAAATAATCTCCAATACCTTATAAAAAAATTCAGACATCATATTCTGAAGTTTGTCTCTACCTTGAAGTATGACTTAAGGAGACCTCAACATGGCTCATTCATTTAACACACAACTCTTATGCTAACAACACTTACCCGGCTCTCAGAGAGTCGGGTAAAAATTGTCAAGTGTGCGGGACTCTATAGATAAATTTGCTACTATCAATAATACTGTCATTGGATCCATTCAAATGACAGTGCATAACCTTTATCATATATCCGCGACAGAGCTTCTTCAGGCGTACCATTAATTTTGAACTCAAAGACATATACAAAACCAGACGTGAATATCAACACTTCACCTATAGTATATTTATTTTCGTTATTTCTTTCAGTCCTGGTTAGACACAAAAAATAATATTTTTTGTTTGGCAATTTTATTTCATTATAAGGATGTAAAACAATACGTTCTTTCTTCTCACATCAAGAAGCAAACAAACTATGTATTTGGAAGAGGCTACCACGAAAAACTACACAGGGTTTGGTATCTCCGAAAATTTGTTTAATTTTGCATCTGACTTAAGATTTTCATGATGAGTAACAAGACAGATAGACTACTTCTTATAGTGGATCCTCAGATAGATTTCATTACAGGCTCACTTCCAGTGCCGAATGCAGCAGCGGCTATGGACTCTTTAGCAACCTTCGTAAATGAGCATGGAGAAGATTATTCCCTCATATGCATTACTTGCGACCGTCATCCATTACGGCACAGTTCGTTTAAAGAATTCGGTGGCATTTGGCCATCCCATTGCGTAGAGTCTTCGGTCGGTGCAGCTGTATGGCCCCCACTGATGGAGGCTATACTAAAATTGTCATCAAACACCTATTTATTATATAAAGGTGAAGATATAGGGAAAGACGAATATTCGATATTTCAGAATCCAAAGGGTGCTAATGAGATGAAGCGACTGATTGAGTCATACCGGATATCGGACATCGATATCTGCGGCCTTGCCGGAGACGTATGTGTTGCCAATACTTTGCAAGATGCAATGCTCCTCTACCCCAATATCCATTTCAACCTGCTTTCGGATTTTACAGCTTATCTCGACAACACAAAACATTGAGGTCTTAGTAAATTTCTTTGAATGGTCATTCGACATAATTGAAAATAGGCATTATAAAAAAATTTGGTAATATCGGAAATAAAGATTATCTTTGCATCTAAATTTTATAACCGACAGACATGAAGAACCGAAACTACCTACTTTCTACCTTCGCCGCCCTCGCTGCTCTCTCTGCAGGAGCGGCTACTAACGACTTTGTCATCAAGACAAACAAACCAGGCGCTCCCATCCAGCCAACTATGTATGGCATTTTCTTCGAAGATATCAACTTCGGAGCAGATGGAGGTCTATACGCCGAACTTATCAAGAACCGCTCTTTCGAATTTCCACAGACTTTCATGGGTTGGAACATTTTCGGCAACGTCCAAGTAAAAGACGACGGTCCTTTCGAGCGTAACCCCCATTATGTGCGCCTCGGCGACCCGGGACACGGGCATAAACATACCGGTATCGAAAACGAAGGCTTCTTCGGAATAGGGGTGGAGAAAGATAAGGAATATCGCTTCTCTGTCTGGGCACGTACAGTCAACGGTGAAAAATCAAAAATACGAGTTGAAATCACCGATCCTGACACTATGGACGACCACCAGGCAATCGCAAAACAGGACATTGAGATCACAGGCAAAGAATGGAAGAAGTATACAGTTGTATTGAAACCATCAAAGACTGATGCCAAAGCTCATCTCCGTATCTTCCTGACTACTCCACAATCCGGTGTAGACCTTGAGCACGTCTCTCTTTTCCCCGTGGATACCTGGAAAGGTCATGAAAATGGCATGCGCAAAGACCTTGCTCAAAAACTTGCTGACCTTAAACCGGGAGTGTTCCGTTTCCCCGGCGGCTGCATCGTGGAAGGAACCGACCTTGATACTCGCTACCAATGGAAGAATACCGTCGGACCCGTTGAAAACCGTCCGCTCAACGAAAACCGTTGGCACTATACTTTCCCCCACCGTTTCTATCCCGACTATTTCCAAAGCTATGGTCTTGGTTTCTATGACTACTTCCTCCTCAGCGAGGAAATAGGCAGCGAGCCTCTTCCGATTCTCAGCGTAGGACTCGCCTGCCAGTTCCAAAATAATGATCCGGCAGCCCATGCACATGGGGAGGAACTTCAGCAATATATTGATGATGCTCTTGACCTTATAGAGTTCGCCAATGGTTCTACCGATACAGAATGGGGCAAACTTCGCGCTGAAATGGGTCATCCCGAGCCTTTCAACCTCAAATATCTGGGTATCGGCAATGAGCAATGGGGTCCGGAATATCCTGAACACCTCAAGCCTTTCCTTGACGCAATCCGCAAAAAGCACCCCGAGATCAAGATTGTGGGTTCATCAGGTCCAGACTCCGAAGGAAAGCAGTTTGACTATCTGTGGCCGGAAATGACAAAACTCAAAGCAGACCTCGTAGACGAGCATTTCTATCGTCCCGAATCATGGTTCCTTGAGCAGGGTCGCCGCTACGACAACTATGATCGTAAAGGCCCGAAGGTTTTCGCAGGAGAATATGCATGCCATGGCAAAGGAAAGAAATATAATCATTTCAATGCCGCTCTCCTTGAAGCAGCATTCATGACAGGACTTGAAAGAAATGCTGATATCGTACATATGGCGACCTACGCTCCGCTCTTCGCACATGTTGAGGGTTGGCAGTGGCGTCCGGACATGATATGGTTTGACAATCTGGAAAGTTTCCCCACTTGTAGCTACTATGTACAGCAACTTTACGGCACCAACAAGGGAGACAATGTACTTCCGCTTACGATGAACGGTAAGACCGTAGCAGGTGACCCCGATCAGAACGGTCTCTTCGCAAGCGCTGTAGTAGACAAAACGGATAACACCTACATCGTAAAGGTAGCCAACGTCTCAGACGAGCCACAGCAACTTAACATGACTTTTGACGGCATGAAAAAGGCACAGCTCGCAGGAGGTAAAGCCGTATCGCTACATTCCGACGTCGAAACAGCTGAGAACAGCCTTGAGAATCCAGCGCTCATCACTCCTCAGACTACAGCGATTGACGCAAGTGGCAACAGCTTCTCAACCACTATCGCTCCAAAAACGTTTACAGTATATACATTCAATATAACTAACAAGTAATTAAAGGCAAAAAGACTATGTTGGAATTCAATGACCAGACCGCACGCGAAGCCATCGAAAGCGGCAAGCCTGTGGTGATCGATTTCTGGGCTACATGGTGCGGTCCTTGCATTAAGCTTGGCCCTATCGTAGAGGAACTCGCTGAAAAATACGGCGATCAAGTGACAGTAGGAAAACTTAATATCGACGATAACGACGAAATAGCAAGTGAAAACCGCGTACGTAATATCCCGACGGTTCTTTTCTTCAAAGACGGCGAGATGAAAGAACGTTCTGTAGGTCTTGTGAAGCTTTCCGACCTTGAAGCTAAGCTTCAGGCTATCCTCTGATTATCAGCATTTGTATGACACACGCATGGGGGATTTCGATTTTCGAAATCCCCCATGCTGCGTATAATGCTCATTCAAGGTATTACTCATATAGACGCACGAATCGAGTGTCCTTACTGGGCTTCTGTCAGTACCTTGTAGTTAACCGACATTGAGTCGAGTTTATTAATCACATCCTTGTTAAGAGGAATTCTTTTGCGACTACGTATCTTTATGCTCTGCTGTCTTTCACGGTCGTAGACGTTAAGAAAAAGTTCCCCAGTCCTGCCATCAGGATTCGCTTCAAGCGAACCAAGATATTCAAACACCTCATTGTCCGTCACATTTCTATCAAGGTAGATCATAAGAGAATTAGCAAGAGTACCCTTGACACTGTCTAGACTCAGTACCTCCGTAACCTTGAACTCAGGTTCGGCAGCATTAAACATCTTTCCCTGAACTTGTCCTTTTATATATATAGGCTGACCAATTTTGAAACGCTGGAAGATACTATCATAGTCCTTTCCAAAGAAAGCAAATTCATGTTTACCCGTAAAATCTTCTATTGTAGCTTTCCCAAAAGGAGTTCCTTTTTTTGTCATTCTTGTCATTGTATCTGTCACCAGTCCACCCATTGTAAGGACTGCTCCCATTTCCAATTTGTCGTCGATATTTTCGCAGTTGGCATTGCAACCATAGTTCAGTTCCATCCAGTAGTCGTCAAGCGGATGGGCGCTTAAATATACAAGCACAAGTTTTTTCTCTTCTTCAAGAAGCCTAAGACGATCCCACGGTTCAAAGTCAGGATAAGGAGGACGATTGGTCTCAATGGTCTCGAAATCTCCAAAAAGTGACAGTTGGAGAGAGTTTTTGTCGTTTTGGAAGTTCTGTCCATACTTGACGAGCATGTCGGCATAGGTAGTGTCAAACATCGGATGGAGCATCATCTCTCTTTTAATGCCAAAACTGTCAAAGGCACCTGCCATAGCAAGTGACTCTATAGCGGCACGGTTGCAACCTGAAAGGTTGACGCGCTCCACAAAATCGTATATATCCTTGTAAGGACCATCCTTTTCACGCTCAGCAATAATAGTATTGACAGCGTTCTGCCCCACTCCCTTGATTGCACCCAGACCGAAACGGATGACTCCGTCTTTCGAAACACCAAACTTCTCCACAGATTCATTGATGTCGGGCCCCATTACCTTAAGGCCCATGCGTATACACTCGTCCATGATACCTTTTAACTTGTCGGCTGCCCCGAGGTTTCGGCTGAGCACTCCAGCCATATACTCCGCAGGATAGTTAGCTTTTAGATAACCTGTCTGATATGCCACCCAACTATAACATGTAGCGTGACTCTTATTGAAAGCGTAAGACGCAAATTTCTCCCAGTCGGCCCAGATCTTCTCAAGCACTTCGGCCTTATGGCCATTTTTCTGTCCTTCTGCCATGAACTTAACCTTGAGCTTCTGCATCTTATCGATCTGCTTCTTACCCATCGCTTTTCGAAGCATATCGCTCTCCCCTCGTGTGAAATTTGAAAGGAGGCGAGAAAGAAGCATGACCTGCTCCTGATATACCGTCACGCCATAAGTCTCCTTCAAATATTTCTCCATAATCGGGATATCATATTCGATAGGCTCCAAGCCGTGCTTTCTGGCTATAAAGGAAGGTATGTAATCCATAGGACCCGGACGATAGAGGGCATTCATCGCAATCAGGTCTTCAAACTTGGATGGCTGAAGCTGACGCAAATAAGTGCGCATTCCGGCCGACTCAAACTGGAAAGTAGACGTAGTGCGTCCTTCGCAGTAGAGTTTAAATGTAGCAGGGTCATCAAGGGGTATATTCTCAATGTCAACGTCTATTCCCTTCGAAGCTTTGATATTTGCAAGGGTCTCCTTTATGATAGAAAGTGTTTTCAGGCCAAGGAAGTCCATCTTAATCAGCCCGGTATCCTCAATGATGCTTCCTTCATATTGCGTAGTGATCTGCCTCGTACCATCGGCATCGGTTGCAGTAGAGACAGGCACCCAGTCGGAAATCTCATCTCGACAGATGATAACACCACAGGCATGGATACCTGTGCCACGAATGTTACCCTCAAGTTGCGTAGCGTATTTTATAGTGTCACGTATCTTAGGATCCGGATTATGAGTCTCGTTTTCAAACTCCTTATTATATTTCAATACATTCTTAAGATTGATCTTAGGAGCCTTTCCATTGACTTCCGGAAGTCGGTCGGGCACAAGTTTCTTGAGTCGGTTTGACTCCGGTACTGATACTTCAAGCACACGAGCCACGTCGGCGAGAGCACTCTTTGTGGCCATAGTCTGAAATGTAATGATATGCGCCACTTTTTCTGCACCGTATTTCTCAGTCACGTATTTCAAAACTTCATACCGACCATCATCGTCGAAGTCGACATCGATATCCGGGAGTGAAATACGATCCGGATTCAAGAATCTCTCAAACAGAAGGTCGTATTTTATTGGGTCAACCCGTGTAATACCGAGGCAATATGCTGCAGCCGAACCGGCAGCTGAACCACGACCTGGGCCGATACTTACACCAAGTTTATTACGCCCTGTGTTGATGAAATCCTGCACGATTAGGAAATACCCCGGGAAACCCATGGTCTTCATTATATATAGCTCGAAGTTCAAACGCTCAGCAACCTCCTCCGGCAGAGGGTCACCATAGATCTTCCTCGCACCCTCCATGGTCAGCTTATTAAGATAGTCAGCCTCAAATTTTATTCGATATAGTTTATCGTAGCCACCGAGACGTGCAATCTTCTTCTCACCCTCCTCACGTGAAAGCACCACATTGCCGTTTTCATCCTGAGTGAATTCATCATAAAGTTCTTCCTTGGTGATACGAGCACGATATTCCTCTTCAGTGCCAAATTCCTTCGGAATCTCGAAGAAGGGCATGATAGGGGCATGATCGATCGAATATGACTCTACCTTGTCGAGCACCTCATTGGTATTGTCGAGAGCCTCAGGAATATCATTGAATATCTTCTGCATTTCCTCAGGAGATTTCAGCCATTCCTGCTTTGTGTAGTGCACTCGCTCCTGATTAAATGTCTTCTGCATTGACACACAAATAAGTCGGTCGTGTGCCTCCGCATCGTCTTCATACGTGAAATGCACGTCGTTGGTAGCCACAAGTTTAATTCCGTGTTTTTTAGCAAGAGGTATAAGCACATCATTGACACGACATTGCTCCTGATAGGTCTGCCTATTTGAATTCTCCTTATTTGTCTGATGCCGTTGAATCTCTACATAGTAGTCATCTCCAAAAGTATCTTTATACCAAAGCATCCGCTCCTCGGCAGCCGCGATATCGTCGTTGAGAATAAACTGAGGTATTTCCCCACCAAGGCATGCACTACAGATGATTAAACCTTCCTTATGCTCGGCAAGTTCTACCCTATCAGTACGCGGCTTGAAATACATACCGTCCGTCCATGATTTGCTGACAAGTTTGATAAGGTTTTTATATCCTTTGAGACTTTTTGCAAGAACTATAAGATGGTATCCTCGATCGCTTTTATCACGTCGGTCAGTAAGACGGTCTTTTGCCACATACATCTCGCAGCCAATGATGAGTTTAAATTTTTGATCATCAGGAAGTCCGGAATTCTTCTTATTCACATAATTCCACATCTCCTTGATACCAAACATATTGCCATGATCGGTCAAGGCAATTCCCCGCATTCCGAGTTCTATTGACCGGTCTACGAGTTCCTGGATAGATGCCTTACCGTCAAGAAGACTATATTGAGAATGCACATGCAGATGAGTGAACTGAGGCATATTGAGCTATTTTGAGATTGTTAGAGATTATTTGTATGTCAAATAGACTATTTGACTAATTTTAATATTATCAATTATTGCACTAAGGCATAGGAACACGGCCGAAGCCTTTAAAAGTTCTCTCGTAGTAGGGTTGAGTTATGTCAGAGACTACTACCCCTTTCGAAGTAGAAGCATGAATAAAATTAGTCTCATCAACCATTATACCTACATGCGAGGTCTTATCAGGATCCTTTCCGGTAGCAAAGAAACAAAGATCGCCAACACGAACATCTTTCTTTTTAAGATTCTTGCAGAATTCCTGCTGCTGGGCACTATTGCGCGGAAGCTTAACACCTGTCACTTTTTCATATACGCTCATCACCATGCCTGAGCAGTCGCAAGCCTTCCCTTTTTCTGCACAGCCATATCCATAAGGAGTTCCAAGCCAACTGGAAGCCTCCTTCAGAATGTTGCTATCGGATTTTGACAGATCGGTCTGCCATTTGCCATTATTGTCACTACCTCTACTATTCCCTCCCTTCTTTTTTTTATGCATGCGCTCTGATTTGTGGCGGGCATTGCCGGCGTCTTTAGCTGAACGGCACGACGGCAATCCCACGACAGAAGCGGAGAAGACAAAGAATATGAGCAATCGAAGGATTTTTCGTTTCATAACGCAAATTTAGTCAATTGTAAGAATTTTTCAAAGTATTTTAATGATTTTTTCATTTCTATCTTTCGTATCTTAAATATAATTAAAAAGATAAACCTTCCTGCACTATTGGAGTCATATTTGTTGTTTAATGATTGTAAAGTGGAGTGTAAGGCATCTGCAGGGCCTCCCCGCTTCAATCAAAACCATATATTCAATTGAAAAATCAGAAAACCAACCAATACGACAAATGAAAGTAAAGTATCTTGTAGCAGTGACAGCGGCAGCCGTTATGATTCCGGCTGCGGGTATGGTATACTCCAATACCCTCACCAACACCAACCACTCCCAGGACAAAGAGCCTGAGTTCATCACCATCTCAAGAGCCCCTTCATTCGAGACAGACTTCACTAAAGCAGCTGAAAGCACTGTCAACTCTGTCGTGTGCATCAAAAGCTTCGTCGACCGCAGCCAGCAATACGGACAGCAGGGTGGATATATGGATCCCTTTGGAATGTTCGACTTCTTCTTCGGTCCACAGCAGCGCCAGCAGCCTCAGCAGCCCCGCAATAAAAAAAGCGAGCCAGTGCAAAGCGGCCTCGGCTCCGGCGTTATCCTGAGCGAAGATGGTTATATCGTGACCAACAACCACGTCATCGACGGAGCTGACAGACTGGACGTGCTCCTTAATGACAATTCTACATATGAGGCCCGCGTGATAGGCACCGATGAGTCGACCGACTTGGCTCTCATTAAAATCGATGCCAAGGGTCTTAAGGCAATCAAGGTCGGTGACTCAGAAAATCTCCGCCTTGGCGAATGGGTTCTCGCAGTTGGAAATCCATTCGGTTTTAATTCCACAGTGACTGCCGGCATCGTCAGCGCAAAGGCACGTAGCCTTGGCTCCGATTCCCACCGGCGCAACAAGATGGGCATCGAGGCCTTCATCCAGACTGACGCTGCCCTCAATCCGGGCAACTCCGGAGGAGCACTTGTCAACCTAAATGGTGAGTTGGTAGGCATCAATGCCGCCATCTACTCCAACACCGGTTCCTACTCTGGCTTCTCGTTTGCAATCCCTACCACTATCATGGCAAAGGTGGTTGCCGACCTCCGAGAGTATGGTACTGTGCAGCGTGCAGTACTCGGCATTACAGTCGCCGACCTCACCTCTGAAATTGCGAAAGAGAAGGGCATCACTGCCACTAAGTCTGGCGTACTCGTGGCAAGCGTTTCCGACCGCAGCACTGCCAAGGAACTCGACCTTAAGGAAGACGACGTTATAGTGTCGATCAACGGCACTGACATTAAGAATCTCCCCGAACTCCACGAGCAGCTCGCTAAGTATCGTCCCGGTCAGGAAATCACAGTCTCCTACTATCGCGACAATAAGAAGATAACCAAGAAGGCTACTCTTCGCAACA
>CAYSMP010000073.1:0-18072 GCA_964432215.1 uncultured Sangeribacter sp. | reverse complement strand
TAGAAGTAAAATCAGGCGACAAGTATTCGTTTACTTCTCTAAGGAAATGTAAAGCGAAATATGGCCAATATCTATCGACATCATTTATAATCCATGATAAAGACCTGAAAATCAACGACGACATCACCTTCCTTCCCATCTACATGACTCCACTCTTGTAAGACTATAATACATAAAAGTGCGAATAATACCCATTTATTTAGCATATTCAAAATTTACACCCAACAAAGTTAAAATATTCCACCCAAATAAAAATTAAGAAGTTGATTTTTTTATCAACTTCTTAATTTCTTATATTATATCTCGGATATTTCTATCTTTAAGGTGAGTCCTATACCACTTAGTGGGAATAAGTTTCAATTATGAAATCCCTGACAGGCTCCCACAACCGAACCGTCTTCTCTTCATCCTCCTCAAACACTTTAGCATGATTGTTAACGCCAAAATTTTTCATCTGGTTATAGTTTCCCATGAAGTCCTTTACTCCATTTTTTTCCGCGCCATACTTGAGTTGCTCTCTATTGACACCATTCTTCCCATTATCACTAAAATCCATGAAAAGCTTCAAAATAATACTATTTATTTGGTTAGAAGCATTATACCATTTGGGTATTTTCCTTCTTACCTTATCTACTTCTTCGGCCTCTTTATCTTCATCATAATCAAGTTCAGCCATAATATCTTCTAACGAGAATACATCCTCATCATCACTTAGGGTTATTGGGTCTGATACCTCAACTCCCCAATAAGATGGATAGTAATTAGGTTTCTGAGGCACATCCCGCCCCTCTGGATACCAACCATATAATTCCCAGGCTCGATATTTCAACATGTTTATTACATCATCAAGATGATCAGTCAGCCCAGCCAATGCACGTGGGATCATAACGAGATTCTGAAGAAGTGTGTGGTATCGTTCATCATATGTAGTGCCGGGCCAAATATGACAAACTTCAAAGTCTTCAAACTTGATATTCTTCGAGATAGCTTCCTTTATTGCACGATTGGCATAGGTATTATCATCTATTCTTATATCATTAAATATACATCCCTTGTCCTTTGCACGACCTCTTTTAACATTTGGGAAGACTGGTTCCGGTGATACTTTTTCCACAGGAACCCAAATGGATGTTGCCGCCACAATATCCATCAAAGCCGTTGTTAGGGAGGTAGTGAGTGTTCGTGTTAGAACTTCACGACCATTTACGATTTTCCTTTTTTGTTTCATAAACTTAATTATTTACGTTGCTCTACTACACGCTATAATGGCAGAATAAGGTTAATATTACAAAAGCGTAAGAGCCGCTTACATTTTCTTATCCGATTAGGTGTCTGCAAATACCCGGGTAATAAGATCAGTAGCAAACTCTCACGCCATATAGCCTATGACGCGAGAGTGCCCACCTCTTCTTTTTTACCCTTCTTTGAAATTTGCAGACTTCAACCGGAAAGAATCAGTAAGACACTTTCGTGTTATTTTCTATAAATGCCAGAACATATCTAGCTTTGCAAAGTTAAGCATTTTCCACTCATCCTCCAAATATTTTTCTAAAAACTTAGCGATATGGAAAATGATTTTCCATATCGCTAAAAATACGTTCCGGGTATATTGCAGACATCACATCAAGGATTTGGACATCTTAGCGGCTATCTTATTCAGGCGGGCTGCCTGAGATGCCGATAGATTCGGCCCTGCATTCTCCAGTTTCTTCTGAAGTGACTCTGCTGACTCCAAGAGCGAGGCATACTCAGTCATGGCACTCATATCGCCCGCCTGCGCCTTCTTGTAAAGTGCCACTACCTTGTCACAATATTTCTCATATTCATCCAAAATCTTATCCCAATCCTCACTGCTTGAAGATGACTTTGCCACCGCTTCGGTCGCCACAGCCTCGGTAATAACTTCATCTGCAAGCGTATCTAATGAGATTTCCTCAGTCTCAACTACTGACGTTGACCCCCTATCTTTTTTAGCTTTAGATGTCACTCTGAACTTGGTGATTTTCTTTACATCGGAATCGTCAACATTACAATATAATGGAAGTTTCAATGTCCCCGAATCGCCAACCTTGATTCCTTCAAGAGTGTCTTTACCTTCCGGGAAGGTAATATCTTCATCTGAGACTATCACTTCTTCATTCTCGTCAAGGAGTTCAAGTCCCCATTCCACATCTGCTATTGACCCTTCTGCCGTGCGCTTCAGGCTAACACTTAAATCGAAATAATGATTGTTTTTCACAGAAAGAGTACGGGGCTTGTCTACCACTTCAAACATCTCACCAGCCGGGCCGATAATAGAAGTAGTCATCGGAGCCACTGAAATCTCTGTCTTCTTATCGCCGCAAGCTGCCGCCATACCGATTAGAATGAGGAAGGCTAATGCCGCTCCTCCGATCTTCCACGCAGGAACGAGGCCTGCAAAAGTTTCTTTTTTCATGATGATAATGTTTAAGAGTTATTATTTCGCTTGCAAAGTTAGCGACTTATCCTCAACAATGGAAATTCCATTTTAGTCCATTTTTCAGTCCATTATCCCTCCTTTTAAGTCCATTCCAATTATTTTCACTAATTTTGCAATGCAATCGTCCCTTATCGGCGAAAACGAAGACAACGATGAAAACGGCGACAACCCAAATCAATTTATCATTAATCATTTATAATTTATCATTTAATGAAATCCCGACCTCACATAGATATCGAAAACCTAAAACGCCTGAAAAAAGAAGTCGAAGCCCGTATCAGCTTCCCGCTGAATGCCCCAGACGACTATTCGCGTCTTTCCGACATGCTTAAAGAAAAAAGTTGCGGCTCCGTAAGTGCCACAACTCTCAAACGAATATGGGGATACATTTCCGACACTGGTGCCGACTATCGCCCAAACGCCTACACCGTAACCGCTCTCTGCCATCTTATCGGATTCAAGAATATCAAGGATTTCTGCGCATCTGAATCCTCAATCCAGTCGCGCGACTACTCCGGCGAATATATCGAAAGCCAAAAACTTCCAATCGGGGCCGAAATCGAACTACGCTGGCAACCAAATAGAATATGCGTGCTTCGCCATGAAAATTCAACCCTCTTCAAAGTGATCAGCGTAGAAAACTCCACGACTCTCCGCGCAGGCGACATCGTGGAATGCGGATGCTTCACTCAGCATGCACCCGTCTATTTCCCACGCGTCTTCCGCGAAGGTACAACCCCCTCAACATGCATGGCGGGAGGAGTCAGCGGCATTACATTTTCCATCATTGAGCCTTCTCCTGAAGATCTTTCAGATGCCCCATGACTTCATCCACCCTCTTGTTTGAATCCACCACATATTCCCAATACATTTCCAAATACAGATCAGCCTCCATCGGCTTGCACCCGGCAGCCTCAAGCTCTTTCATCAAGTGATCGGCGATCTAATGTGTCTTCTGAGTCCTTTCCTCTTTTGACTCTTTCCATTTTCGTGTATCCTGGTCAAAATATACGTCATATCTCGCTATCATACTGTCAAGCATCTCAGTATGCCTAAACCAGATTGTATAGGGATTCTTCTCGTCTTCCAACTCAGATGTTCCCTCTATTGTTACGGCAGTCGGTGTAATAGTATCAGTCGGATAAATTGCATATGAGTCATTCGTCATTGTTTCTGTATCGCGCGACAGCTTTATCCCGAATATCTCCTCTATCAGACCCAATACAAGTCCCAATCCAAACAGTATCCCATACATTATCATTACCCATTTCCAAAAACCTCGTTTCTTTGGAGTCATGGTGGAATCCAGAACTTCTTTAGCAGCCTGCATCGATATCCGCTTGGTCGCATCCTTATTAAGACATCCCTTACGAAGTTTTCGAAACTTCCTTTCCGGCAAAAGCAACTCCAATAATTTCCCGAACGAATACACATCCGCACGAGAATCTCCTATATATGGCATTTGCTGCTCCGGAGCTCCGAACCTCTCTGTGCCGAGCGACTGTTTGTAGATCACAGAGTCCTCGCTGTCTCCAAGCCCAATATCTATTATCTTGGCTTCATTCCGCCGGGTTACCAATATATTGTCAGGCTTAAGATCCCTATGAGATAGCCCTAAAGAATGAATATAGGCAAGCGCATCTGCAATCTGGCGGGCAATAGATACCCGGGGGTTCAGAGGTAGCCGTTTCTGTTTCTTAAGAAACTCATCAAGCGTCGTTCCATCCACATATTCCATCACTATCACCGGACCTGCCACCGGATGATTCTCATATCCATACACTCCGGCTACCCCGGGATGACTGATCCTCAACCCAAGGGAATATTCCTTCCTCAGACGCATAGCCTCTTCCGGATGCGTACGCAATTCTTCCGGCAGTCCCTTCAGAATGAACCGCCGACCCTCCCTAACTGTCAGCCAAAGCACATTCCGGGTGCCTCGCTTATACAGTTCCAAGCTCTCCCCAGCAACTGCTCCCGCAGCAGGCCCCCCAATCGAATTCGGTATCATCTCGTCAAATCATTATCCAGTTTCAGACTGCAAAAATAACATTTTTAGCAGAAAATTAAAAACCAAAGTCTTTGATTATAGTTCGAACGCAGTGAGCACTACAAAGTCTTCCCCAATAGAACCAAAGCCATACCCCCAGCGTTTAATCAATGAAATCCAACAATTCTTATAAGACTCATAAAACTTATACGATTTATAAAACTTATACGACTTATAAGACTTATAAGACTTATATGATTTATAAAACTTATACGACTTATATAACTCATACAAAAAATAAAACTCTATGGAAAACAGCAAAGAAATAGCTAAGAAATTTGAAGAGAAAGTAAGGGAAGATCTGACGAGCTTCCTACAGTATAAGAAAGCACTTGACCCCCATGTCCCCGAATGCCCCGACGTTGAGGAAAAATGGGCCATGATCGGCCGCGCATATCTTCCCGACGCATCCAAGGAATTCCAGGAATATCCCGTAGTCTCACTTGGTTGGATAATGTTTGTAGGTATGGCAATGGCATATTATTGGGACACAGACTGGGTAGCAAACGCCGACCGCACCGACTACTATGAAGCCCTTCGTGAAAAGGATGGATTCGACAACCTTGACGAAACAGTCGTAAAGACTGTCCTCGGATATGAAGGAGAAGCTGCTGATAAAGTGATTGAACTTGTAGCTGAATGTGCATCAAGAGTCCATAGCTTACTGACCCACGAACAGGTAGAAAATGGCACAGAAGCCGCCTTCGGCTGCTTCGTAGCCGCCCTCCACCAGATGTACCTCGCCGGTATGGAAATGGAGCTCAACGCCCTCGGCTATCATATGACACCCCTCCAGACAAAGTAATCAAAAACATCCTCAACACTGTGCTGAGGACGTAAGTCCGAAGTTTAGCCCGGTCGCCATGCGACTGGGCTAATTTATGAATTGAAGTTTAAGAAAATCGCGGAGATGAATGTGGATGATGCCTGGATAATCATTGTGCTCACCCACTACCGGCTCCATTGAAACCAGATATTTAGGATAATTATCCTTAATCATACTGAGATTTCCGAATTCTCTGGCTTCTGTTTCTTCTGAACGCATGATGTATGTGACCTGCACATAAATCTTTTCGCTTCCTTTCGTAGCCACAAAATCAATCTCACCAGCGCGTAGCTGCCCTACCCTTACAACAAAACCATGCACCACGAGATGGAGCCAAACCACATTTTCCATTATCTTTTCAATACTTCCACGCACATTGAAGTCGCATAGGAGATTTCTCATTCCATGATCTGAGAAATAGTACTTGTAGTTTTGCTCCAACAGCTGCTTCCCATGGATTTCATAACGATACACAGGATTCAACAATAAAGCTGTCGTCAATTGGTTAAGATAGCTCGAGGTCGTCACATCTGAAGCTGCCTCTTTCCCCTCTTTTGATTTTAAAAAGTTAGATATATTTTTAACAGAAATCACCTTCCCTATATTGTCGGCAATGAAGCGGCACAGATTATTCATAAAAGGAATGTTTCTGACCTTATGGCGCTCTATGACATCCTTCATCATGATAGTATTGAATACCCCAAAAAGATAATCTCTTATATGCCGATTATCATCAATGTCAAAAAGGCTTAATCCTGGCAGACCTCCTATTGAAAGATATTTCATCAAACTCGTATCATTATCTTCAAGCCGATGAAATTCAAGAAATTCAAGATAGGTCAGGCTATAAATCGGTATTTCTATATATCTTCCGGATAGGCGTGTCCCGAGTTGAGAAGAAAAAATGTCGGCATTGCTGCCAGTCGCCACAATCTGACATCTTTCTTCTGAATAAAGTCTTCTCAAAGCGTTCTCATAAGCCGGTATATCCTGCACCTCATCTATCAGCAGATAGTTGTCTTCACCCATAGGAAGTTTTTCGGCCGCCAAATCATACAGCTCATCTGCTGTATTCACTCCTGTATTGCCAATTCGTTCCTTATCGATGTAAATTATGTTGGCAGATGGCAGTTCTTTCTCAAGCCATTCTTTAAGAAGCAGCAGGAGATAGCTCTTCCCAACTCTTCGTTGACCCACGAGAAACAGCATCATTCCTCGATTAAGAAGAGAAACGATGTGGTCCATATAAAGAGGTCGATTAATAAGGTGATTTTTTGCCATAATGAAGTGTTTTTTTGAAAACACAAAATTAATAAAATATATTTTGCATTCCAAACATTTTTGCAGAAATGCAAAACATACTTTGCAATTCCGCAATATCAGCAGATTCGCAAAGTATACTTTAATCTCTGGTATCTGGAATCTGGCCACCTTTAGTAGCCAGGCATGCTCCGCATGCGTCACAGCGGCGCAGCCCTCCGGCCTGTCGCCTCAACTCTTCTCCGCCGTCCTTGTGGCGCTCTGCGGAGTTACCTCAAGATCTGCAGGGAGCACCCTGGTCATCCTCGTGAAGATCAACACTACGACCGACAATACCATAATTGTAATGGCGGTAGAATGCATCGTATCCCCAAGTCCGACAAGCGGACTGACTGTCGCACCAAATACATATCCCATCAGTCCGATAAGAGCTGATGCATCGCCGGCACAATCACGTCCTTCATTCATGGCAAGAGTATTACCCACGGTAAAGAGCATACCCAAACAGAAGAGCATAGGCAGGTTCAATGCCTCATATACCCAGACATTATCCACCAAATAGAAGCAGGCAAATTGGGCCGCTGCGATCAGTACCAGTGCCCTGCCGCCAAACAAAGCTGCACGTTTCAATGGTTTGAAATGCAAGGCAGTAGTAGCGCCAAATGCCACGAATATCGCATTAAAGCCCATGAAAAGACCGAACTGCAACTGACTGAATCCATAGTGATCCTGAATAATGAAAGGCGCAGATGAAATATACGCAAACAACACACCCAAAGCGGCCGCCTTAAGCATCACATGCACTACAAAATGCTTGTTCTTGCCAAGCACCACATAATTGTGGAAAGCTGCTCCGAAATGTCCCGTCACACGGCGGTCTTTAGGAAGCGACTCCTTGAAAGCTGGAGTAAGCAGAAGAAGCATGGCACTGAATCCGAAAAGAATCCAGAATATACCTTGCCATCCTATAGACCTCGCTACAAGACCACCGATCACAGGTGCACTCGCAGGAGCAAAACCGTTGATCGCTCCTACAAGAGCCATCACCTTCGCAAGCGCACGTCCCTTATAGAGGTCGGCCGGGATGGTACGGGCAAGGAAATATCCACCGGAAGCTCCCAAGCCCTGCACTAATCGCCACCATAGGAAGACATGGATGGTCTTTGACCAAACACTTCCGAAAGCACCGATACAGAACACCACCAATGCCCATATCAAAATCGGCTTTCGTCCAAATCGGTCGCTAAGCGGACCTAAGATAAGCTCACCCACTCCAAGCCCTATCATGCCGAAAGTCAGACCCAACTGCACTACAGGGCGCGTAGTATGAAACGACCTTACCATCTCCGGCAAAGTAGGCAAATACATATCGTTGACAAACGACCCAAAGGCGCTCAGCAACACAAGATAGATAATTAAAAACACATAATATCCTCCCGAAGGCCCGGCCTGGGAAGACACAACTGTAGAAGTTTTCATAGTATTTAGTTATTTAAGTCCCATAACATCATCCCCTTAATAAAAAACACCTCAATCCTTTTTCAGTTCAGTTAAACCAGTCAAACCAACGGGGAAATAGGTATAAATCAACCTTTATTCTGCTCTTTCAACTATACAAAAATTACCTACTACCGTGCTGCAATTCTTGTCAATAAGTTCAAAACCACCAATAATATATCATTTAGATATACCTTTTGAATCCATATACTATACTTTGCTGTAAACTTACAGACCCATTCCTCCGGCTCTGGATATCCCTCCTTTACAAAAAAATCCTCATTTTAAGTCATTTTTCAATCTATCTTTGCATATTTGCCTATTTTTTTGTAACTTTGTCGCAAATTATTGAGCATTAATTCTACCTATTATTTATACTCTCTACCTATGGCACGTACCAAACTTATAGCCAAATACGCTGCGTTAGACACTCCTAATCTCGCAGAGCGCATCCAGCAGACAATAACAGACCATATAGCAGAAAATGGTATTGAAGCACTTCCTTATCTTGAGGTCAACGGCCGCTGGACCGGAAAACTCTCTATCTCCGACGGCGGATGGCGTGGTGATTTTGATTTCCTCTACCCTGTCCTCAGTATGTGCCGCGTAGACCGGGAAGGAAACGTATACGCGGACATGGCCAAGATTGAGAAACGCGTCGCCATATGGCGACAGACTCTTCACACTCCCCATGACGACGACCAATATCTTGGAGTATGCGACGAGACTTTCGAAGACAGCAATTATATGGAAGACGATGCCAACGAGCTCCATTCAGCCTTTTATAAGAGTGAGATGGATTCATTTCTAAACTCTGAGAATCCCGATTTCCTCGAGCATGACCGTGCCCTCACCGAGATCGACAATCTCTTCCGTGATTCTTCCATCGGGGCAGACAACAGCCAACGTAATTTTGGAGAAGGATTCGCCGTAGAGCGCATCACAAATGCCGAAGACTATCGAAAGATTATGGAAGCCATTGAAGCTGACGCTGCCGCTGGAGGCGGCTACTCCTGGATCAATCCCGACTTCGACATGGATAGCATCGAGGATATGTTTGCAGAAGGTGACAAAGAACAAGACTGGATGCAGTGGATCGACGACCTACGCAACGGCCGCTTCGGCGACCTCCCCGAAGACTATGACGGGCTTGCCGAAGAAGAATGATTACCCACGTATTACCGTAAATACCATATACGCGACATAGAGCAGCGTGAGAATCACTCCCGCCATACGCCCTATGTCGCGTTTTTTTGTCAACATAGGGAAGATCCACAGCAGACCAGCTGCCCCTACAAGGGTAATGAAATCAACAAATCCTATAGAGTCTGCCCGTAATGGTATCACCAGGGCACTTAATCCTATCGTCAACAATACATTGATAATACACGAACCCACAATGTTGCCAAAGGCTATCCCACTCGCACCCTTTACCGTGGCCGTGACCGATGTCACAAGATCTGGCAGTGCATTCCCTATAGCCACTACTGTCAACGCTACCATTGCCTGACTCATACCGACCTTCAGAGCAAGCCCACTTGCACCGTCTACGACCCAGTTGCCTCCTACCACGAGAGCCCCAAGCCCTACTACTATCATCACCCAAGAAAACCAATGTTTGCTCCTGAGCTTAGCGACATCAGCCTTCAAGACACTCATCTTGCACCTGGAAGAATGCGCCGATGCAATACCAACATTTTCAGCTGACTGATTGGGAGAAGCTGCCGATGCAGTCTCCTCATCATCAGAATCATCAGAATCCTGCAACTGCTTATTCTTTGAAGAAAGGATCATAAACCACATATAGAAGACAAAAATCACGATAAGCATAATTCCCGACGAACGGTTTATGACATTATGGTGGGCGGCATCGAAAAGCACACTGTCTCCCGCTATCCAGAGAGCAGCAGAGGCAATGAAAAGGATTGGAAGATCCTGAGTCCTCATTATACCGCTAACCTTAAACGGACGCACCAATCCCATAATACCGACCACCAGAAGCAGATCGAAGATATTAGAACCGATCACCTCTCCCACAGCTAATGCAGGCTTATCCTGAAACGCAGACTCCACACACACCACCATATCAGGCATCGTGCTCCCGAGGGCTACTACAGTAAGGCCGATAATCAAATTCGACACCTTAAAGCGTTTGGCAACAGCCACTGCTCCATCCGTGACATAATTGGCACCTACCACCAACAGCACTAATCCAAGAATAAGGAAAAAAATATCGTGAATCATAGGCATCAGATTTAAGTTTCTCAATTTTTCCAATATCAACAAAAATCCCCCGGCCTCAGTTCGCACTCCAGTCCTATTAACATTAACAGCTCAAGTTTCGCAAGTACATTTGGCGACATTATTAATCTTGACGCATAATTTAAAAACACGATGGCATCAATAATATTACTCTGATATTGCATCCTCTCTTGTGGCCATTATACCAGGATGTAGATTAGATTTGCCTATAAGAATAATATTTACTACTTTTGCACCACTCATTTAAACTATAAAGATATGATATACTTCAATTGCGACTATATGGCAGGAGCCCATCCCAAAGTGCTTCAGTCCCTCTGCGATACTAACTTTCTTAAGACTGTTGGATACGGTGACGATCATTTTACATCCGAGGCTAAAGCTACTATATTAAAAGCCTGTGGACTCAATAATGGGGCTGTATTCTTCCTTGAAGGGGGCACACAGACCAATAAAACTGTAATCGACCGACTCTTGTCAAGAAACGACGGAGTTGTATGCTGCGAATCAGGACATATAAATGTTCACGAAGCTGGTGCCATTGAAGCTGATGGACACAAAGTGTTGAGTCTCCCTGGAACAAACGGTAAACTTAAGGCTGAGTCTATCCGAAGTTATGTTGAGGATTTTTATCGTGACGATACCAACGAACATATCGTCCGCCCCGCGATGGTCTACATTTCTCATCCCACAGAATTCGGCACACTATATTCCAAAGACGAACTCGAAGAGATTGCCTCCGTTTGCTCAGAATATGGTATGCCCCTTTTCATCGATGGCGCGCGACTTGCCTATGGATTGGCAGCCAAGAACACAGATGTCTCCCTTTCAGACATTGCCCATATCGCCGATGTCTTTTATATCGGCGGCACAAAATGCGGTGCACTGTTTGGAGAAGCTGTAGTGTCCCGCCGTCCCGAACTCTTTCCACGCTTCAAATCACTAATGAAACTCCATGGCGCTCTTCTTGCCAAAGGACGCCTGCTCGCCGTCCAATTCATTCAGCTTTTTACGGACGGACTTTACCTGAAGATCGGACGACATGCCGACAAATTAGCAATGAAATTGAAGGAGGGATTCGAGAACAAAGGATATGACCCATTTATCAATTCGCAAACAAACCAACAGTTTTTCAAACTACCAAACGATTTGATCGACAGACTCAGTGAAAACGTTGGTTTTGAACTATGGGGTCCACGAGGCGAAAATGACTCTATCGTAAGATTTGTCACAGACTGGTCTACCACTGAGGAAGACATCGATAGCCTACTGAGCCAATTGTAGTTACCTTACCAAACCTACATAGTCGCCATAGCCTTCAGCCTCCATATCTTCCATCGGAATGAAACGCAGGGAAGCTGAATTGATGCAATACCGCATTCCTCCATCATCCTGTGGTCCATCAGGGAATACATGCCCCAAATGCGCCCCGCTGGACGCAGAACGTACTTCCGTGCGTACACGCCCGAAGGAAGTATCCTTATGCTCCGTGATGAGTGAGGGATCTATCGGACGTGAGAATGCCGGCCAACCACATCCTGAATTGTATTTCCGTGACGATACAAACAATGGTGTGCCGTCGGTGATGTCTACATATATCCCCTTACGAAATTCATGGTCGTATTCGTTGATAAAAGGACGCTCCGTAGCTCCGTTTTGCGTCACTTCCCACTGTAAGGGTGTCAGTCGTTCCCTCAAATCGGCCTTATTGAGGTTACGTGCTTTGCGTTTTTTTACCTCTTCGAAAAGTGCCGGATCCACATGACAATATCCCTGAGGATTCTTATATAGATATTCCTGATGGTATAGTTCTGCAGGATAGAAATTGACCAAAGGCATCACCTCCACAGCCAACGGTTCCTTATGGCGCCTCTGCACTGCAGCCACAAAGGCCTCAATCCCAGGAAGGTCAGTAGCATCCGTATAGTAGATACCGGTACGATATTGCGTGCCAATATCGTTGCCTTGGCGGTTGAGTGTAGTCGGGTCGATACTTCGAAAATAAATCGAAAGCAAATCAGTAAGCCCAACTTTGGTATCATCATATTCCACCTCCACTGTCTCAGCCATACCCGTACGACCGGTACATACCTGTTCATACGTAGGATACGGGACTACACTGTTGGCATATCCCGCTACTGTCTTCTCTACTCCATCCACCAGTGAGAAAAGATGGTCTGTACCCCAAAAGCATCCTCCCGCGAAATATATCTTCTTCATAATTCAAATCAGTTATTTACCTACATACCCATCCTCCATCAATCACTGCCTGATATAATGTGGCATCTCTTCCGGTATCACCATCGAAAGCTCCACAAGCCCACCCAGACTGCCATCAGCCTTATGCCAAACAGTCTGATAGATCATCTTTCTCAGTCCCTCCTTCTGAATAGTATATGCATTGGCCCCCCCTTCATCAAGCAGACGGCGGATAATACCGCGTGAACGCTCGTTATGGTAATCCATGATATTATGCCATATCAGATCTCCTCCACCGCGTTTAGCGAAAGTCTGACGTGAACGCTCATTCATATAAATAATCCGGCAGTCAGTATCTACCACCGTAACTGCACAATTCATTCCAAAAGCCCATTCCGGCAAAAACTCCTTTTCCATACTCTTAAAAACTAAATTTTAATTCCACCCGCAAAATTACCCAATCTTTCCCAATTCTCCAAATCCCCCGTTCAGACCAA
This sequence comes from uncultured Sangeribacter sp., assembly GCA_964432215.1. Lineage (GTDB taxonomy): Bacteria > Bacteroidota > Bacteroidia > Bacteroidales > Muribaculaceae > Lepagella. The sequence continues at coordinate 5,020 of CAYSMP010000073.1, read as the reverse complement.
GCCACTTTTACTGTATAAGTAGATAGTGCCGAAGCGGTAATAGTCGGGGAAAACAAAAAATGCGCAGCCGGAGACCTTTGGATCTCTGGCGGCGCATTTGGGTATGTAGCATAAGTGGATTGATTCATTGATGATGAGAGTTGGCCCCACCACCTCTGGTGGGGGAAGTATAGGGCGGCGAATTCGGTCATGTCGCGGCCGTCAGGGTCAATACTCCGGTCGATGCTATGAGCAGTTCATTGAATCTTATACGTATTACGTTCTTGCGTTTGACACAAGACGATTTCGTATTAGCAATGAGATACAGCGGGAACGGACAGGACTGTGGAGGGCGTGAATGAACCTCAATACCGCATGCATGGACGTTCGGGATGCATATATGCATAGCCACGGCATGACGTCAGAGGGCTCGGATGGACCTCAATACTGGCGCATGAGCATAGCGATGCATTTGTCAAGGCATCGACACAACGGGCACCGCACGCAAAAGCGCGAAGGGACAGAGAGCCTTTTTCAATGCATAATGTATAATTTAACAGTCAAGGGCCGAGTGGCCGGACTCTTAATCCCTGAGGCTTCCGCCTCGGCACTATGGGACTTCGGCTTCCGCCTCAGCGCAGTATGCAAGATAGAGCTTAGCAGATGGGGCTCCGTTGGTTTGTAGCAGGATGTCATTGTTCTCTTTCTATGGCTCGGAGAGCCGTTTTCTTCGTTGTCGGCGTTGTCGTCGTTTTCAGCGATTATTGCGGCTGTACTGGCAATAGCACGATGTTGGACGATGTGTGTGCCCACGACCATCGTGAGGAAACCTTATTATTGGTTTGGGTTTCCAAGTGCAAAGTTAATGACTATTTGGGGTCGATGCCCCTTATTCTGACAAATTTCGCGGGCGCATGCAGAATACACAAAAGAGCTGAGGGATCTTTGCCAAGCAAAGTTCGGAGCGGAAACAGCTTCGCAATGCGGTGGGGGATTTTGCTTCTGCTGGGAGTGTCCGGCTAAAGCCGGAACCAGTAAAAGAGATGGATTGGTGGAAATAACTAAAGGGCTTGGTCAAGATTGATGTAATGGAATTCAGAATTGACTTTGGGGTCGGATGCAATGACAAGCCTGTTGACAAAGTAGGGATTGGAGAAGAAATCCCTGAGCTGCATGAGGCGAAATGATTCCTGGATGAGATAGTTGCGATAGTCCTCCGCACGGAACATGGCATGGGATGGAGTGTCTCCTTCAAGGACAAACAGTGAGGCTGGTGTTGCATTCCATCGTTGATAAGCATTTGAATATATATGTAGGGATAACTCAGAAGTTGGGTCGGGCCACTTAGACATATCTGCGAGATGGACATAGCTGCTTGGACATCTGTCGAGCACATGAGGGTCATAAATGGATTGAAAAAGTGAACTGGCAGTATCCTTCACACTGACAATGTTGGAGCCTGATGGTTTATGAATGCACTCAGCGACAATGGACTTCAACCGATTCATATTGTCTACTGATTCGGTACAAGTAATGGAATGATGGGAATATCTGTAGAGCTGCAGCCACAAGATATAGGCTTGTACGCATGAGGTCAAGCCACATTTGGGAACTGATTTGGAAATGATATATTTTCCAGAGAAACCGGCATTGGCTCTTTTTATGAACACATCAGCAAGATAGAACTGGAACCGATTGAGGCGGAGCGGGAGAATACACTTGGGGTTCTCCTTGTCAGGAATCATGTATTCGAGAGCGGCCCAGTAGGGAAAATCATACTTCTTACGTAGTTCATAGAAAGCACGGCGAGCATCCTTGAAGTCACGGCATCCAAACACAACCAATGGCGATACACCGGTAAGGAGCTGAGTAATTTGCGGTAGGGCCTTCATCTCTATAGGGAGATATAGATTTTGATGGGCAATGGAACGGATACGAAACCTAAAACGGAAGCCTGTAGAATTCTTGCCAGCGAGGGGATTGAAGGGCATATGATAGGTCATAAGGTTAGGGGGGTTATGAGGTTATGGGCGAAGGGAATTACTAAGGTGGATATAGAAGAAATGGGGGTCACGGGAAGACTGGGCAACCATAACCTCATTCAAGAAGAATGGATTGCGGAATTTTTTTGACAACCATTTCTTTCTGTCGGAATCATGCATTCTTGGATGATGGCTCAAATATTCCTTTATGCTGAAACTGTTTTTCCAAGGGACATCGCCTTCGAGCACGACGAAAGTGAAGTATTCGAGGAGGACGGCTGACACAGAGGCTATATATGCACGGGCTGTTTTTTTCGCATCAGGATCCTTCCAGCGGGACATATCGGCAAGGTGGACATAACCAAGATTGATACCTCTGATTGCGTCGGGATTGTGGAAGGTATTGAAGAACGCACGACCGTCGACCTTCGGAAGGAAAATGCCCATATCTGGAGGGATGACATCCCGGTGAAGGTAGCGGCAGAGGTTTGCCTTCAGTGAATGTATGCTGATATCGCTGTGGCTGCATGTGTAAGAGTTGTTGGCGCACTGGAATGTCTGCATCCAGAGAATGTATGCCTGAATACATGTGGAGAGACCACCGCGGCGGAAAGACTTGGTCACTATGTAGCGGCTCTGGCGACGGTCGGAATACCTTTTTCGGAAAATATCGATGACGACGAACTGGGCATCATTGAGGCGGAGAGGAACAATGGAGTCTGCATCGGCGAGATCTTGGATGAAGTATTCGGTCACTGCCCAGTAGTCGAAATCGTATTTTTTGCGTAATTTTCTGAATTCCTGTCGGGCACTGTCAATAGAGTAGCTATTGAAGACTTTGAGGGGAGAAATGCCCTGCAAGAGTTGCTGAATCTGCGGCAGGGTTTTCATCTCAATGGGGAGGAAGAGAGTGCTGTGGGCAATTGAGCTAATCTGGAAGCGGAAACGGTAGCCGGAGGAGTTTCTGCCGGAATAGGGATTGCGGGATTTATTTGTCATGGGATTTATTTTTCCTGCAAAGATAATTTGAGGGATGGGGGATGGCACCTTATTCTGACAAAATCAAATCACGCCGGAAGCGGTGGAGTGCGGGGGAGCGCGGGCGGGTGTTGGGGTAGGGCAAACTGGGGATTTTGGGGAATTGCGCTGCGAGTGGCTTGGGAGTAATTCGGATGGCTGTCGGGACTTCGGACTGCGTCCTCAGCACAGTGGGGAGGATTTAACTGTGGCGACGAAGGGAGTCAAGTGCGCAGAGGCTCGCTCGCTGCGCTTCGCATTGCATGAATGGGGCAGTCACGGAAAGTTCAATTTACCGGGACTTGGTGCGCCATTGGGGGAAGGACACGCGTTGACGCGCACGGAGAAGGAATGTGTCTCGTTTGGCAGAAGAAAGGCTCACACAGAGGGCACACAGAGGGATGTCTTAAAAAATATTCTGATTGTCAAGATAAAATAAGATAAATACTTTGTCAATCCCACAGAGGAACTTCGCTTCGCTGGTTTAGGGAGATCACAGAGTAAAATAGTTGAGTAGTTACACCTTATTGCCTAAATGTTAAAAATTTTTACTAATTTTGCATTTTAAAGTCAGACTCATATGGAAGAAAATAACCTTATTAATTCCTCTCCGTTATCGGAATCTTCTGATTCCGGTCTAATGCCTATTGAAAATCTCATTCATGTTATCCGGGGACAGCAGGTAATGTTGGACAGCGATTTGGCAAAGCTATATGGTGTTGAGACCAAACGACTAAAGGAACAAGTTCGTCGTAATATTAATAGATTCCCGAAAGACTTTATGTTTGAGTTGACCAAAGAAGAATGTTTAAGGTCGCAAATTGCGACCTTAAACGGTGGAAGAGGACAACACCTTAAGTATATGCCATTTGTCTTTACTGAAAATGGAGTTGCTATGTTAAGCAGCGTATTGAAATCGGAAACTGCGATTGAGGTTAATATACGCATTATGAGAGCATTTACTGCTATGCGTAGCTTTTTAATTAATAATGTACGAATTTTCCAACGACTTGAAACGTTGGAGCATCATCAGCTTTTATTGCAGAAACACCTGAGCGATACAGACAAGAAAATTGAGGAGGTGCTGACCCGTCTTGATGATAAAGAAGCCGAGCCGATTGAGGGATTCTTCTATGAAGGACAGATATTCGATGCTTATACTTTGATTTCTGACTTAGTCCGTAAGGCCACTCACCGCGTCATCCTGATAGATAATTTTGTAGATGACCGGGTATTGAAAACGCTCGACAAGAGACATGAGGGGGTTGCTGCAATGATTTATACCCATCCCCAAAAGTCTCAAATAGAACTGGATATAAAGAAGCATAATGCTCAATATCCTGAAATCAAGCTTTGTCATTGTACCAACGTTCATGACAGGTTTCTTATCGTTGATGATACCGTTTATTTTATCGGAGGCTCTATCAAAGACCTTGGGAAAAGAATAGTTGCTTTTAGCCAGATGCACCAATCTCCTGACGATATTTTATCCAAATTAAGGTGATATTCTGAATTTCCATCATGACATTGTTTAAGGATATTTTCCACGATAGTAACTACTTAGGTATAAACAAAATAATTATCATATGAATATTTAATCGCGCGAAGGAGCAAAGGGCTCTGGACTCTTATCGTAAGTGTATCAATAGGTGTGTTGGCACGCTACCTGATAAGCCCTATAATCATCTAAACGAGAACACTCACTACTAAAAGACGATTTTTGGGTCTCATAAATAGCCAACCTCCCCATACACAGCACTCTGCGCCCAAATTTTCCTATTGTACCATAGCGATAATCTCAGGAAAATTTACTAATTTTGCATTTAAGTAACGCTTATCTGAAAATGACCAGTCAGTAAACAGAAAAAGACATACGGCGAGAGCCGAAACCCTTTGAGAACATCCTTGTAGTCGTTACAGGCTTTGGTCGGCCTTCAGATGCTACAAAGATGTTTTCAGAATTTATATCAGTTACCTCAATTAGCATTATATGAGTCAACGAGTATATACAAACGAACTAGAAGGCCAAATAGACTTCTTTA
>CAYSMP010000072.1:0-18073 GCA_964432215.1 uncultured Sangeribacter sp. | reverse complement strand
TAGGCAAGCTATTGTATGAGCGTAAGCTCGATAGCAAACATGGAGATGGCGTTGTTAAGCGTCTGTCCGTGGATTTGAAAGCAAGGTATCCTAAAATGGGGATGTCTGTCACTAATCTCTGGGATATGAAGCGCTATTATGTGCGATTTAGAGAATCTTCTCCAAAACTCCGACAGAGTGTCGGAGTTTTGCCGTGGTGGAATATCAATAAATTGATTGCTAGGCTTGGAGACGATGACGAGGCAATATTGTACTATGCCCAGCAGACAATAGCTAAGAAGTGGGATAGAGATCTTATGGTGAACGCCATAAACATGGGATTGCACAAACAATTGCCGGAGAAAAACACTTCCAACAATTTTACACTTACTCTACACGATACGCAGGCTGCTTATGCAAATGAAGTCTTCAAAGATTCATATTGCATGGGATTCCTTGGTGTCACTGAGCCAATACTCGAACTGGAACTAGAACGTAGATTGGTTGAAAAGATCAAGCAGTTCCTACTTGAGCTTGGTCAAGGTTTCACTTATATCGGCAATCAGCACGTATTGAATTACAACGGTAAGGATTATAAAGTGGATATGCTCTTCTTCCACCGAGGTCTCCGATCACTGGTAGCCATCGACTTGAAAATCTCTGAGTTTAAGCCGGAGTATGTCGGTAAGATGAACTTATACCTGTCGCTACTCGATAAGTTAGAAAAAGGCAAAGATGAGAACCCCTCCATAGGCATAATCCTTTGTGCCGAGAAAGATAACGTAGAGGTCGAATTAGCACTTGATGGCTTCACTAAGCCAATCGGTGTAGCTGAATACAAACTGATTGTTCCACAAAAAGAGCTTAAGCAACTTATTACAGAAGAAATAAAGTCCTTCCATAAGGAAAGAACTGACAAATGAACATAATTGTGAATATCTGTGCAGTTGGCATTACATCAAACTGTAATATAACCAAGTTGTGATTTGCCATGATTTCCATGAGCCTGAGTTAAAGAAGCTACTTATGTTAATCCAAGCCTTGAGCTTTTTATAAATCATCTTCTGTATTTATAGAGCGGAGAATATCAATAAACTTGTAGCACTCTTGCTTAAAGAAATCGCGAGGCAGCGCCGACAATTCTCTTGTGGCAACAAGTCGGTTGAAATAGTTTGCTATGGATCTGCCCTTCATTTCAAAGTTGGGAACATATAAATCAGGGTTTTCTAGCAAGAATTCAAGTACACCCAAAAGACCATTTCTTATTCGCAAGAATACAACGAACCAAATTGCTCTGAACGAATAGTTTTTGAAAAGCACTTCTGTCAATTCGTAAGGGTTATCTCTTTTCGGATCGATGCTGAAGTGAACCCACCACCATAGAGAGGCAACAGCGTTTCGAGTTATGCACGACTGGGTGTTCACGAAGAAATGGTCTTTGATAAATTCTTCCTTGACTTCTTCAGTTATCGGCCATCTACGTTTGCTGTACCTATAGAGTTCAACATGTGTGAGATATGCCCAAAAAGAGTCTCGGGAAGCCAATAATGGCGATATATTTCTGTATGCCTCATAAAGAATAATCGCCGCTTCATATTCAGAATCGGCTGCAAGCATTTTTTCTTCAAGACCCTCAGGATGGATGATGCCGGCTAATACAGAGGTGCAGTTTTCCTGTATGGGAAATTCATCGGAGAGATAAGCGGCACGTCCATCAGAGTATTGAAGCGCGTCACGCAATTCTTCTACATAACTTTGAGTAAATTCTTTTTGTAATGTTTCCATGGTTGACTACGATTCGGTATTACTCGTTTGAATGAAATCGAATAAACGCTGATATGGATTGCCCAAAAGGTCTTGGGCAAGTTTGGGTATGTCTGACTTCTCGATTTTTTCGCGATAGGCGGAAAATTTCTCGTCCTCGTTCATTCGGGCAAGAATACAACGAACCCATAACAAATCACGGTCACGTATATCGTCGAAATTGTAAAGGGCGCAAGTAAGTGTGTTGAACGCAAGTGACGAGTGAATAATCTGCACATTCTGTTCACCAATGCGACTGCGATATAGGTCATAAAGAGCAGTCGGAAGGATGATGCCAATTTTCTGAGTGTCGAGACGATAGGTTGGCTCTGTAGCTCTGTCATCTTTACGAATTTCCATGTATGTGCCGGCAACATGTAGAATATCACTTCTTAAATCAGTGTCAAATTTTGCTGGTGGAAAAGTTATTGGAGATTCTTCATCAGTCGAGGTTTGCCGAAAAGTTACTTACTAATCCTAACGGTGATGAGGATTGGGAGAAATACCGTCTGCCTTTTGCTGCTTGGCTTAAATATGGTAAAATGCGCATGCCAAGCCCTCTCGATGTTTACCGCAGCCTTTTCACAGCCGACATCATCAATGACGGAACGAAAGACTTTGTGCGTATACATACAAAGGAGGGTGATATTTTGCAGAAACCTATCTCTGCAAGCCCATCTGCGTGGCATCACAATACCACCTCAGATGACAAAGAGGACGTGGCTATAATGATAGCCTCAACCATGTTTGCTGAAGAGATATTGATGGAATATCTAACTCGTCAGCCTATTCAGAACTATCAAGCCAATATAAAATCAGTTTCCGTAGTTAAGCAGCGAGATGGCATAATGGCTCTAAGAATTATGATGAATGATGGCATGTCAATGATGATACCGATGGATAGTCAGGACGAAAGTTGTTACCGAAGGCTATCCCCAAACGATACCCAACATTTCCTCAACAATCTTGCCGTCCATTACCTTACCAGAGAAGATTCCCGGTCAATCATTCAGCGTATCCGACAGAATACACAAACGCAGCTTGGAAATGGTAATCGCCCACTCCCACATCCACAAAACTTCACCCCACCAATCGCCACAGCCTTCTCCCTCAACTTCGCCAATGTCCTCTCATACTTCAACGTCGATACCGAACGTGGCGAAAACCGCGAATGGGAAGTCGGCAACCGCTCCCGATATGACGATTTAGACACCCTACAATCCAGCACACAACTTTCTATGTAAAATTTTAGTGACTATTCATGTGCTCCACACGGATAGTCACTATTTTAGTATAAAATTTGACCTATACGTCTAATATTATTTAGTCAATATTCCAATATGCATTAGGGTCTCCGTCAAATATGGTATCAATTTCATTATTTGAATATCCCATCACGTCATGAGCATAGGTGCCTGAGTAATCTCCATTATATTCTATATAACTATTCGATTGTTTACGATGGTACGTGAAATTATCAGGTACATTAAAAGGTTCCATATTTTCAAATATCGCGAGCACTTGTGAATGGGGATGCTGATCCCTTTCTAAAATTATAGAGATTTGGTTAAACAACTCGGAAGCTAATTTAGATGTTTCCTTATTATCAATAATCTTTATATCTTTCCGATTTTTCTGATACAGCCCAAGTAAATCATGTTTCCACTTTCCATCATTTAAAAACTCTCGTTGTTGATACGAAAGAGATTTTCCCCACCCTTTAAAAACATTACTATAAAGTCGTACTATATTGAAAAATATTGTATTAACATCATATTTGCTCCATAGATCGTTAGAGGAGGTGTTTTTTATATGCTCTAAAAGTTTTATAAAAATTTTTTCGTTTTGAATACAGGTATAATATAATAAAGAGTTGAAGAAAGCATAGTCTTTATTATATGCGTCCAGCTGGCATGAGTAAAGTGTATAATAGAGCCATAGAGCCGAGAGCTTCTTTATATTTCCAGTTTTATTGGAAATAAATACCCAATTTAGATAGCAAAGAATCCGTAAGTTATAAAGAAAATGTGGATTAGTTTTATCAAACCATGAGCTTAAATCATCTCTATACTTATAAAAATCACCGCCAACAGAATCAGTGTTTTTCTTAAATTCCGTATTGTTATATTCATGAACTATTTTTGCAAATGGGAACAGCCATTCACAAAAGATAGGAGTTGAGTAATGCTCCTGCACATTATGAAATAAGTTGATTCTTCTGCTTAAACGAAACTTTTTAAAGATATCATCCCCATCTATAGGGAATTTATACTTAGTGTAATTAATAAAATGACACAAGTACCTATCCTCATCTGTCAACTTATCAATGTTCTCGTTGATATTTTGCAAAAGAGATACTAATTCCTTGTCTGTAAGAGTCCGTTCTAACGGTAGTTTGATTGAATATCCAATCCTTCGGGCGATCTGAAAAATAGCTGCATTAGTAAAAAGCCTGAGCCCTAAGGTGTTTTGAAAGCCTTGTTGTGGCGATAAAGTCGATCCTGTTTTGTCAAAATGAGCTATAATTTTTGGATTGGGATCATAATCTTCTTTGGTATAACTCAGCAATGAAGTAATACCTTTATGATTGGATCTTAATGAAGTATCAACTAAGGACATACACCCTACGATACTATCATTTACTTCCATATCGGGCATAATATATGCTAAGTAATCCTTAATCAATTTGAATGCATTATCTCCATAGATGATAATTTTTTTTCGACTTTCCCTATACTTACTGCTGTAGGTATAGAAGTATCTATTTGTAGCCTCAAGGGTCATATTTACAACAAGAATACTATAGTGGATAGTATCATGTTGAATTTTTATACCATCAGTCCACTCCCCAAACATAGAGAATTTCGAGAATTCTTTAAATCCGACATTTGAACAGATACATTTAGGGAATAATGAATACTCATTCTCAAAATTTGTCCAGATTTCTTGAAATGAATTATAATTTTCATCAAAAGTGTCAAACACAGATTTATGAGCACACTCTCTATCTCGGCTTTTTTTCTCATCCCATTTCAATTTTTCTTCATATTTAGACATGAGGAAAGTTTTACCCTTTTCTAAGTTTCCTTTAAATCGCAATACTTGAACCTGTCGGATAGGCAATGTTCTACCAGTCCACAAAAAGCTTTCTATCCAACTTGCACAACGTTTATCATTGATTTCATTTTTTGCCCATTCTTCTAATCTCTTATAATACTCCTCCTGATCCGGATAAAAGACCTCGGATATTAATTGTTTTGACTTCTCAAAATCTAAATCATGTTTTAAACTAAACCACAACTCATCCATTAGAGAAAATTTTTCCTTCATTGCCTTCCATCTCCTTTTACCATATTGCGACTTTGTCTTGTTATCATCAATCCAAGTACATAGTTGCTGATATAAGACATTTGCTTTGTCATCTTCTTTCTTCCAGTTCAATCTTTGTTTTAGATGGTCTATAATGACATCATAATCTGACTTGACATTTCCATTTAATTTGTTTATAAAATTTGGCAAATAGATATATTCGTCCACTGCGTTGTCCTCCCATTTTTGTACTTCTTTCAATGTGTCGTTGAAAAGATCCCAATAATCTTTATCAAGTCTTCCTTCTCTGATTTCTTTTGTAACAACGGGAATAAGTTTATTCAGATGAGAGATCTTTTCTTGATTTCGTTGAATCGTTTCATTTATCTTTTTTTCAATGGCACTAATATTTTTATCAAAATCCCAACAATCGATTAATCCCAACCCCACCATGAAAGCATCATTGCCAAATATCGAGAACGCGGACGCTTTCTCAATTTTAAAACGATGGATAAATTCACGACGGAATAAATGAGAATAGATATTTGCCTTGAATAACTTATTAAAATGAGCATTAATAGAATGAAGCATTTTCAAGGCATCAGGAGAAGGTTTGGTACTCATCGTGATCGTGATATTAAGTTTATATTAATAAAAGTTAAAATAATTAATTCGATTTATTTAGTCCGGTTCAAGGCGATTTATTTCGATTGAAATAGGTCAAAATGCGAGATCGGTTGACACCGCGTTGACGCGGATTAAAATCAAAAATTGCAAGTGATTAAAAATTAATCACTTGCAATTTTACAAGGTGCCCAGAACAGGACTCGAACCTGCACGCCTCTCAGCACTCGCACCTGAAACGAGCGCGTCTACCATTCCGCCACCTGGGCATTGCGAATGCAAAGTTAATGATTTTTTTTCATTCCCGCAAATTTTTTCTCCACTTTCCACTATTTTCTTTAATCAAAATACATTTTTTGCTGCTCCTACCTTTTTTAGTAAGGACCAATGCATGAATGTTAATGCATAATGCACAATTGTTTGTCGCTGAATCTCAGTCAAAAACATATTGATTATACTATACGTTTAATTTGGCCTGCTACTTAACGATAAAAAATAAGTTGGAAAAGTTTACGCCGGTTTGATAAGATAATTACATTTATGGAGATTCTCATGGAAGACAACCTGTTTCGTCAGATTCTCAAAGTAGTCATTGTCAGCCTTCCTTTTGTTTCGTCCTACCAGGCTTGCAGAAATTGTTTTGTCGAAATAAGGGGCGGCGTGTGGGAGTGCATGCTATTTTTGCAGCATCAAACTTATGCAAATCTTTATTCAGTTTGAAATTTTGTGAAATTGTAATAACCTTAAATGACTCAACAAATGACAGCCAAATCATTTCTATTCATAGGCGCATGGATGCAGCCGCTAAAGGCTCTCCCACTCCAACAAAGATGGAACGTAATGGAAGCCATCGTGGAGTATTCAATCTCCGGAGAAGTAACCATGTCTCTCGATGTGATGGAAACAGTTGCTTTCGGATTCATACGCAACGAGATAGACCGGATGAAAGAATATCGTGCAGAGCTGCGCGAGACAAGACGCGCCTCTGCTAAATCCCGATGGGCAAAGGAAAAGGGATCGACCAACAAGACAGAAGAAATGGCTTCTTCTGATGCAAACGATGCAAAAGCATGCAAAACTGAGCAAGTGGATGCGCCCTATTATATATTATCAGAATCAAAATCAGAGTCAGAGTCAAAATCAGAATCAAAGTCAGAAAAGAAGTCGTCTTCGACGTCGCATGTGCGCGTGAGAGGGAGAGCAGATAATGCCCCTCCACGTCCCGGTAACGCTTTCTATTGGAATATCACAACTCATGCATGGGATGACATCCAACAATCGCAACATTGTATCACTTAACCAAATAATTGTATTAATGATAAACGCCGTATCGTGGAGTAGGGATCTTGGATGAAGTGTGGAATTATGTTTGCCACTATGTAGGGCAGCTGTGTGTCAGGCAGTTTTTCAATAGAACTCAAGAAACTTTATATGGCTTTGTTGTTTATTAGAAGAATACCCACATCAAGAATTTATAATCTACAAAGATGAATATTATCAATACCCTGAACGACTGGCTCTGGAGTTATCTGCTGATCGGACTGCTGCTGATTGCAGCGGTATGGTTTACCATAAAAAGCCGTGGCGTGCAGTTCCGAATGTTCGGCGAAATGTGCCGTCTTCTCGCATCTTCAGGTAAGAAGGAAGGCGACGGAAAGAAAGACTCTCACCATACTGTCAGTTCCTTTCAGGCTTTCGCCGTTTCCATCGCATCCCGTGTCGGTACCGGAAACCTTGCCGGAGTAGCCACTGCCATCGCAATCGGTGGGCCCGGTTCTATCTTCTGGATGTGGGTAATTGCTCTTCTCGGATCAGCTTCCGCTTTTGTGGAGTCGACACTTGCCCAACTTTATAAAGTGAAAGGAGAAAACTCCTTCAAAGGTGGCCCGGCATATTATATTCAGAAAGGACTCGGCAAACGATGGTGGGCTATTACATTCGCCGTGCTCATTACCATCACCTTCGGCTTGGCATTCAATTCAGTTCAAGCCAACACAATGACCGCTGCTGCCAATGTATCATTCGGATGGAATCCAATTATCGTCGGAATCGCCGTCACAGTAGCTTCATTGTTAGTAATCTTCGGTGGTATCCAGAGAATTTCAAAATTCAGCGAAATTGTAGTGCCGGTCATGGCAATTGCCTATATCTTGCTTGCACTCGCCATCCTGATTATGAACGCTACACGTATACCTGAAATGCTGTCCCATATCGTAAGTGAGGCTTTCACCGGCAATGCGGCCTTAGGTGGTGGCATTGGAAGCGCATTGATGATGGGAATTAAGCGTGGGCTTTTCAGCAACGAGGCAGGTGAAGGTTCAGCCCCAAACGTTGCAGCCACAGCTTCCGTAAGTCATCCTGTTAAGCAAGGACTGCTTCAAACGCTTGCGGTCTTCACCGATACCCTATTGATATGCACCTGCACTGCTATTATAATCCTTCTGAGCGGTATATACGAAAATGGCCAGAGCGGTATTGCCCTGACTCAGTCAGCCCTGGAATCTGAAGTGGGAAGTATCGGCAGCACGTTTGTAGCTGTCGCAGTGTTCTTCTTCGCTTTCACAAGCATCGTCTCCAATTACTATTATGGCGAAACAAACCTCCAGTTCATCAGCAACAAAAGATGGCCTGTGACTGCCTATCGGTTTATTGTAGGAGGCATGGTTATGGTTGGCTCACTCACATCACTGGAATTCGTATGGGGACTGGCCGATGTTTTTATGGGACTGATGACCCTCTGCAACCTACTCGCCATCTTCCTCCTCGGCAAATATGCCATGCGTCTTCTCAAAGACTACCAATCCCAGCAGAAAGCCGGCAAGAATCCCGTCTATCAGCGCTCTACAATCCCCGAGATAGCCGACGAGACTGAATGTTGGCCAGAGTAGTTAGCGCACTCCGTGCGCGTCAACGCGCGTCATTTTGACTAATTTTGTCATTGAAAAGCGACTTCCTTAAAGGCATACGTGCGGAGTGAACCATCAGCAAGCCGAAGCGAAATAGGGCCATGCATGGCAATTGCATCAATCCTCGCCATAAAGTTTTCTCCGGTAACAGCGTCAATAAATGGGTGAAGCAGACCATCCCCTCTCCACAATTTACCCATAAATTCTTGATGAAGATAATCCCGCTCCTCTATTGTATGGATAGTTTCAAGCCTACGCTCCATTATCCCGGAAATCTCCTCTTCAAGTGCCCCAAGATCATAAGTCTCCCCTGTGATCTGCGCCATTGACACAGGATTCGGAGCGTCACTGACAAAGATTGTTTGATTTACATCAATTCCTACCCCTATCACAGAATAAGACACACACCCTCCCATTACAGAGTGCCGTATCAGGATACCACAAATCTTTCGGTCGCCGACATAGATATCATTTGGCCATTTCACTTTAGCTTCAATCCCGTGCATGGCAAGGAAATCCACCACAGCAAGCGCCACTGCCTCCGACATGGAGAATTGAGCCATCGGAGGAAGATTCTCAGGCCGGTAAAATATGGAGAATGTGAGATTCTTCCCCGGTTCTGACTCCCATGAATTCCCACGCTGCCCCTGCCCTGCCGTCTGGGTATGAGCCACCACCATCACCGGAGCCTCCAAGTTGGGGGCTTCTCGCATAATATAAGAATTAGTAGAATCCACTTCCTCCAAGTATATCCGCTTCATTCCATTTCAAAGACTTTCTGTTCAACACTTACTGTTCAACACTTACTGTCCAACATTCACTGTTCAATACTCACTGTTCAATATTCACTGTTCAACACTTACTGTTCAACACTTACTGTTCAACACTTACTGTTCAACACTTACTGTTCAATACTTATTCGCCTAGCTCCATCCGGCTGCTCCTCAATATCTACAAAAAGCGTCTCTTCCGGAAGAATATCCTCAATATTCTCTGTCCATTCCATCAGGCATAGATTGCCACTGTCCCAGTAATCCTCAATCCCTATATCATAGGCTTCTGCTGAAGACTCAAGCCGATAAAAATCGAAATGATATACCGTCTGCCCCGTCTCTGACGAATGATACTCATTAGCAATCGCAAAAGTAGGGGAAGACGCCTCATCATCCATCTTCAGTTGCCGCATAAGCTCTGCGACAAGAGTTGTCTTCCCAGCCCCCATCTTACCCCGCAGAGCCACAATCCGATTATTCCCTATCGCCTTAAGGAATTCAGCCGCAGCCCGCGGCAAATCCTCAATATCCTTTATTTCTATAGTCATTCCCATATCAAACTTATCTATCCAAAAAAACTTATAAAACTATACGACTCATAAAACTCATAAGACTCATACGACTTATAAAACCCATACGACTCATAAAACTCATACGACTTATAAAACTTATACGACTTATAAAACTTATACGACTTATAAAACTCATACGACTCATACGACTCATACGACTCATACGACTCATAAAAAAAACTCCTAAGTTTCATAAATCTTATAAGAATTATACGATTTATAACACTTGCTATATTAATAACAATTTTGAATGAATTGTTATATTTATAAGGAGAAACTTCATTATTCCGCCCCCGAAAAGGCAGAATATGGATTTTTTTCGCTATATTTGCAGATTGATGCATCTCCACCCATCATCGGAAGATGCACATTCTGATGAATAACTAAAATTAACTCAATATAATATAATGGCAAATCAGGAACTGAGCGAACAGGAAATCGTAAGACGCAACAGTATGCAGGCACTCCGCGACCGCGGAATTGAGCCCTATCCCGCAGCAGAATACGTGGTGACAGGACATAGCGAGGAAATCAAGGAGAATTTCAAAGACGACGCCGAACGCCGCGAGGTGTGCGTAGCCGGACGTATCATGAGCCGCCGTATCATGGGAAAGGCATCATTCGTGAGTCTTCAGGATGCTGATGGAAGAATACAAGTATATGTAAGCCGCGACGACCTTTGCCCGGGGGAAGATAAAGACATGTATAATGTCGTTTTCAAAAAACTTCTCGACATAGGAGACTTTATCGGCGTGAAAGGCTACGTCTTCCGCACACAAACCGGAGAGATCTCCGTCCATGCACAGGAAATAACAGTGCTCAGCAAGAGCCTCCGTCCTCTTCCGATGGTGAAGATGAAAGACGGCAAGGCTTATGATGCATTCACCGATCCTGAACAACGCTATCGCCAGCGCTATGTTGACCTCGTGGTGAACCCAGGCATCAAGGAGATATTCCTCAAGCGAAACAAAATATTCAACTCCATGCGCCAGTATTTCAACGACCATGGACTTATGGAGGTGGAGACCCCGATACTTCAATCCATCCCCGGCGGTGCGGCAGCCCGCCCGTTCATCACCCACCACAATGCTCTCGACATACCCCTCTATCTGCGTATTGCCAACGAGCTTTACCTTAAGAGACTCATTGTCGGAGGTTTCGACGGCGTATATGAATTTGCAAAAGACTTCCGCAACGAAGGCATGGACCGCACCCACAATCCTGAGTTCACCTGCATGGAAGTGTATGTCGCCTATAAAGACTATAATTGGATGATGCGTTTCGTAGAGAACATGCTCGAAAAGATTTGTCTTGATGTCAATGGCACAACAGATGTGCAGATTGGCGACAATGTAGTATCATTCAAGGCTCCATTCCGACGCGTGACAATGACCGATGCAATTAAGGAGCATACAGGTTTCGATATCACCGGCAAGACCGAAGAGGAGCTGCGGGCCTTCTGCAAGAAAGAGAACATCGAGGTAGACCCGAGCTGGGGCAAAGGAAAACTCATCGATGAAATCTTCGGAGAGAAATGCGAGGGAACATATATCCAACCTACTTTCATCACCGACTATCCCATCGAGATGTCACCGCTCACAAAAAAGCACCGCGACAATCCGGAGCTGACAGAGCGTTTCGAACTTATGGTCAATGGCAAGGAACTCTGCAACGCTTACTCAGAGCTCAACGATCCGATCGACCAGTACGAACGTTTCGTCGACCAGATGAACCTTGCCGACAAGGGAGACGACGAAGCCATGATCATCGACCACGACTTCATCCGCGCCCTCGAATACGGTATGCCCCCGACATCAGGTCTCGGAATTGGTATGGACCGCCTTACAATGCTTATGACCGGCCAGACAGCTATCCAGGAAGTACTCTTCTTCCCACAGATGCGTCCGGAAAAGAAGCAGGTGAAGGCTGAGGCCGAAGAAGAGAAAGAAGAGGAAAAGTAATCATGGAAGACAAAGACCATATATCGAAAGTAGCCGTTCTCGGCAGCGGAAGCTGGGCCACAGCGCTGGCCAAGCTTCTGCTGAAGAACTGCGAACGCATCGGATGGTATTTCCGAAGCGAGGAGAAGATTGATGAATTCCGCAAATACGGACACAACCCTTCCTACCTTACAGACGTCAGCTTCGATACCGACCGCATAGATTTTTCATCCGACATCAATGAGGTGGCTGCCGGAGCTGACACCCTCGTTGTGGCGATGCCATCCCCCTACTTCCTTCCGGAAATCAGCAAACTCAATATCGACATCACCGGAAAGAACATTGTCTCGGCAGTGAAAGGCATAGTTCCAGACCGCAATATGATTATCACAGATTATTTCGAGAAGGTCTGTGGTGTGCCGCGCGGAAATATGCTTGTGATTGGAGGCCCATGCCATGCGGAGGAAGTGGCTCTCGAACGTCTTAGCTATCTGACCATAGGCTGCCTCGATACAGACAAGGCCCGCCAGTTCGCTGCTCGACTTGCTTCTGCTAAGATGAAGACCATCATATCCGACGATGTTGACGGCATAGAATACGCGGCAGTTCTCAAGAATGTATATGCTATCGCGGCAGGTATGGTCAATGGAATGAAAGCGGGCGACAACTTCATGGCAATGCTCGTCAGCAATGCAATTCGGGAGATGCGCAAGTTTGTGGATACTATCGCACCGATGCCGCGCGACATTGACCGCTCGGCCTATCTCGGCGACCTCCTTGTGACTGCCTACAGTAAGTTCTCGCGCAACCACAACTTTGGCTCAATGCTCGGAAAAGGCTACAGCGTAAAGGTAGCGAAAATGGAGATGAGCATGGTGGCCGAAGGATATTACGGCACAAAATGTATGTACGACATCAACGAGCGTCCCGACCTTCAGGTAGAAATGCCAATCCTCGATATGGTCCATGCAGTTCTTTACGAAGGTGTCAACGTCCGCCGCGCAATGAAAGAACTCGCCGATTTCTTTTCTTGAAAAGAAATCGGAAGTATTAAGTTTTAAACACTGATAAATAAGTATATAACCAACTATTTTCCGGCCTCAGCCGGAATTAAAAAAGAATTAATATGAAAAGCATCAGTTTAGACATTCAGCATGCAGTCTATTTTGCTGAAAAAGAATTCAACGCCAATGCTGGCGCTGCTAACGAAGCTATAATCGACGTCAACACCGGCCGTGCAGCAGGCAATGACTTCCTCGGTTGGGTGAAGCTCCCTTCTGAGACCGACCCCAAACTCCTCGACCGTATCAACGCTACAGCCGACCGTCTGAAAGAGAAATGCGACTATGTAGTATGCATCGGCATCGGCGGAAGCTACCTCGGCGCAAAGGCTGTGATCTCAGCTCTCAGCAACAATTTCGCTGATTTCATCAATAATCCCGAGCCCAAGCATGCAAAAGTGCTCTATGCCGGCCAGAACATCGGCGAGGAGTACACTGCTGAACTTCAGGACTTCCTTAAGGATAAGAAGTTTGGTATCGTAGTTATCTCTAAGTCCGGCACAACTACCGAACCTGCTATCGCTTTCCGTCTTCTAAAGGCTCAGCTCGAAGAGCAGGCAGGCAAGGATGCTGCCAAAGAGCTCATCGTGGCTATCACAGATGAGAAGAAGGGCGCGCTCCGCACACTCGCTACTCAGGAAGGATATGAGACATACGTAATTCCCGACAATGTTGGCGGCCGCTTCTCAGTGCTCACTCCCGTTGGTCTTCTTCCTATCGCCGTAGCTGGCTTCGATATCACTAAGCTCGTGGCTGGTGCTGCTGAAATGGAAAAGGATACTACCGAACCTGGTGGCGACAACATCGCGGAGACATATGCCCGCGTACGCAACGCTCTCTATCAGAGCGGCAAGAAGATTGAAATTCTCGCCAACTTCAACCCGAAACTCCACTACTTTGCAGAATGGTGGAAACAGCTCTACGGCGAAAGCGAAGGCAAGGACGGCAAGGGCATCTTCCCGGCAGCTGTCGACTTCACTACCGACCTCCACTCAATGGGCCAGTGGATCCAGGATGGTGAACGTACTATCTTCGAGACCGTGATCTCCGTGAAGGAACCCCTCCTCCACAAATACATCCCAACCGACGACCAGAACCTCGACGGTCTTAACTTCCTCGGCGGCAAGAAGATCGACGACGTCAACAAGATGGCTGAACTCGGCACTATGCTCGCTCACGTAGACGGTGGCGTGCCAAACATCAAGATTGAAATCAATAAACTCGACGAATATACCCTCGGTGCTCTCATCTACTTCTTCGAGAAGGCTTGCGGCATCTCCGGCTATATGCTCGGTGTCAACCCGTTCAACCAGCCCGGCGTAGAGGCCTACAAGAAAAACATGTTTGCTCTCCTTGGCAAACCCGGCTACGAGAAAGAAACCGCAGACATCCAGGCACGCCTCAACAAATAATAATTTTATTTAACTTTCACAAGCTCAACTTAAAGTTTATAAGGTTATGAGGTTATAAGGTTATAGGGGATCAGAATAATCAATATACTCTAACCAGATTTCACAGTATCTCATAACCTTATAACCTATTAACCTTATAACCTTCAGCTTTCATTTTGAAAGCTGAGTTATTACAAACTTGTTACAGATGTTAAATAAAAGTTAATACTCTACATTATCAATATTTCAAATGAACATTCAACCTTTCAGCCGCGTTTAATAGACGTAACTCAGACAGACAGACGGTTGCAAGACAGAAAGTCTGAGATAATCTTAGAGTTACTCTGAATTTGATTAGATTGATTAGTTTAATTGCTATAAGCGTTCTGAAAAAGTTGTTATTGTTGTTTGAATTAAAGGAATTAGGTCGACGTGAGTCGACCTATTTTCTTTTTGCATATTCGCGATTTTTTTATTAATTTTGCGCATAAATAGCAAGTTTTACCGACAGATGGCAATATCAGTAATTATAGGAACATACAATTCCGCAAAATACCTTCGCAAGGCAATCGAATTCGTTAAAGACTACGATGAGATCCTGATCTACGACAAGGGTAGCACTGACGACACTGTAAAGATAGCCCGAGAAGCTGGTTGCGGGGTGATCGACGCTACTGGAAACGACATCGATGGTTTCTCAGTCCATAATCAGGCCATCCTTCAGGCAAAAAACGAATGGATTCTTTTCCTACGTCCCGGAGAGCTTGCGCCACGAGAGCTGAAAACGTATCTCGATGACTTCATCACCCATCCGGATGATACGCACGGCCTGTTCATACCCAGACGCAACTATCTCATGAATAAGGAAGACACCAACAACTACCCTGACTTCCAGCTCAGGTTTTTCCATCGTGGAGGCACCGTCTGGAATGATGACGAAGCTGAGCTTCCTTCAGTCTACGGACGTACCGAACGCATACCTGCTAATAATAAAAAGTACGCCATCATACATCTGCCGGGATCAATCAACGACACCATCGGCCATCTTGAGGAATACTGCACAGACAAAGACACCCAACCACGTAAGATTCGCCTGATGGAAATACTTTCCACTACTATGGGTACTTTCATGAAAGAATACGTGCTCAAAGGGAAATTTAAATATGGCACCATCGGATATATCGACGCCGTAAACACAACAATGAAAGACTACTTCACTCTCGCAAAACGGCATGAGAAATACGCGATGAAGGAAATTAACGAGAAACTGAAATGAAGAGATCCGGAATATTCAAGGGAATAGGCACCGTAATGGCTGCACTGACCTTGCTTCTTTCCTGCGGAGCCGGAAAGAAGACAGCTTCTACACAAGAGTCACAGCAGGATGGAGCCAACGAACCCATCGCAAACTCCAAGTCTACCCTCTTCTGCCCCGACAGCGCATACGCATATGTAGAGAAGCAAGTGGCTTTCGGTCCGCGCGTTCCCGGCTCTGAGGCACACCGCCTATGCGGCGACTGGCTGACCGCAACCCTCAAAGGATTCGGAGCAGATGTGATTGAACAGACTGCAACTCTCACCACATTCGACGGCACACGCATCCCAATGCGCAACATATTCTCACGTATAAATCCCGATGCCGACAAACGAATACTGCTCCTCTCCCACTGGGATTCACGCCCCTGGGCCGACCATGACCCGGATCCGGCGAAGCAAACCAGACCGGTAGACGGAGCCAACGACGGCGCGAGCGGTGTTGGTGTCCTACTCGAGTTGGCCAGGACATTTGCAAAAACAGACGGCGACACCGGAATCGACATTCTCCTATGCGATGCTGAAGATTGGGGCGAGGAGAGCAACGACGAAAGCTGGGCTCTCGGAGCAAGGCATTTCGCCAACAATCTCCCCATACAAGGATATACCCCTTCAGCCGCTATACTTCTTGATATGGTAGGAGCACCAGACGCTACATTTATGCGCGAATATTTCTCCCAGCTCTCCAATCCGGCACTCGCCGACGAAATCTGGAGCATTGCAAAAAGCTTAGGACATGGAGAAATGTTTGTCAACCGCATGGGTTCCGCTGTCAACGACGACCATGTAGAGCTAATTAAGGCTGGAATCCCTGCTATCGACATCATCGACTACCGTGATGGCACCGGCTTCTTCAGCGGATGGCACACCACTGCCGACAACATGGATGCCATATCCAAAGAGACTCTTGGGACTGTCGGAAACGTACTTGAGACATATATAAACCGAAATAATTAAATAAAAACACCATACAGACATGAATTTCATAGAAGAACTTACCTGGCGCGGCATGATCCACACCATGATGCCAGGCACAGAAGAGCAACTGAATAAAGAAATGACTACAGCTTACCTCGGTATCGACCCGACAGCTGACTCTCTTCATATCGGACACCTCTGCGGAGTCATGATGCTTCGCCACTTCCAGCGCTGCGGACATAAGCCTATCGCACTCGTAGGCGGCGCTACCGGAATGATCGGCGACCCTTCTGGTAAAAGTGCCGAGCGAAACCTCCTCGACGAGGAGACTCTCCGCCACAACCAGGAGGCCATAAAGGCCCAGCTTTCCCGCTTCCTCGACTTCGAGAGCGATGCTCCCAACAAGGCGGAGCTCGTCAACAACTACGACTGGATGAAGGATTTCTCCTTCCTTGACTTCGCTCGCGAAATCGGGAAGCACATCACCGTCAACTACATGATGGCTAAGGAGTCTGTCCAGAAGCGTCTCAACGGTGAGGCTCGCGACGGACTCAGCTTCACCGAGTTCACTTATCAGCTCCTTCAGGGCTACGACTTCCTCCACCTTTACGAGACCAAGGGTTGCAAACTCCAGCTCGGAGGTTCCGACCAGTGGGGCAACATCACTACAGGCGGCGAGCTCATCCGCCGCAAACTCGGCGGTGAGGTGTATGCCCTCACCTGCCCCCTTATCACCAAACCTGACGGCGGCAAGTTTGGCAAGACCGAGAGTGGCAACGTATGGCTCGACGCACGCTACACCTCCCCCTACAAGTTCTACCAATTCTGGCTAAACGTCGGCGACGCTGAGGCTGAGAAATACCTCAAGATATTCACATTCCTCACCAAAGAGGAAATCGAGGCTCTCGCTGCAGAGCACGCCAAAGACCCGGGCCTCCGTCCTCTCCAGAAGAAACTCGCAGAAGAAGTCACCGTCATGGTCCATGGCCGCGAGGCTTACGACGCCGCCGTGTCTGCAAGCAAAATCCTCTTCAGCAACAGCGCAGTTGATGAGCTCCACAAGCTCGACGAGCAGACCCTCCTCGACATCTTCGAGGGCGTTCCCCGCTTCGAAGTGTCTCGCGCCGACATCGAGGCTGGCATCCCCGTTCTCGATTTCCTCGCTGAGAAGACAAAGGTATTCCCCTCCAAGGGTGAGGCCCGCAAGATGATTCAGGGCAACGGCGTAAGCATCAATAAGGAGAAACTTACCGACCCGACTGCAGTCATTGGCACCGACCATCTCCTCGGTGGCAAATACATCCTCGCTCAGAAAGGAAAGAAAAACTACTTCCTCATCAGCATCAAAGACTAATGCCCGAATTCGATATCCACAATAGCGAGAACACTCCGAAAGGAAGCGACCGCGACATTGAAAAAGCCCTGCGCCCGCTGAATTTCGACGATTTCAGCGGCCAGGACAAGATTGTGGCCAACCTGCGCG
>CAYSMP010000071.1:0-18128 GCA_964432215.1 uncultured Sangeribacter sp. | reverse complement strand
GCGAGAAGTACCATTTCAACAGGTCTTTGAAGTATTTCATGTTTTGTGAGGTTGTGGAGTTGTGAGGTTGTGAAGTTGTGGAGTTGTGTGGTTGTGAAGTTGGGGAGAGAAGGTTATTGAGTTGTTGAGTTAACTCTACCCTAAACGTAGCCTATTAAGCAGTAACCTCAATAGCTGCTTTGATTGCATTGACAATATAGCGTACATGGTCATCGGTCACCCACGGGCCCGCAGGCAAGCAAAGACCCACAGCAAATAGAGATTCGCTGACGCCATTGACATAGGCAGGAGCATTCTTATATACAGGCTGCTTATGCATCGGTTTCCAGAGTGGACGCGCCTCAATGTTTGCAGCATCAAGAGCTACTCGCATTGCCTCCACATTGGCGTTTGGTTGGCAGTCAGTCACGGCTGTGGCAGCAACGTGTGTCACCCCTGCAGCTCCTCCAACAGCGCCGGTTATCACTTCCTTATATGCATTCTCCTGCCCTTTTACCTTCAGATCCGGATCAAGCGTGCAGGTGCAGAGCCAGAAGTTTGAGTCGAATGTTGTATCTTGCGTAGTGCCTGATGCGTTTTGCGATGTGGTCTCTGCGTCTTGTGAATAGTCGGCGAGAGTGGGGTTGCAATGCATCTTGATGCCCTTGACATCCTTGAGGAGTTCACAGTAAAGTTCCTGTACATGTTTGTGATGGGCTATGTGGTCTCTCACCACGGTCATCTGTCCTCGCCCGATACCCGCGCATATATTGCTCATGCGGTAGTTGTAGCCGATTGACTCATGCTGGTAGTAAGGGTATGACTCGCGGGCCTGTGTGGCGTACCAAAGAATCTCACGTGCCTTCTCTTCGTTGGGACAGATAAGGGCACCGCCCCCGGAGGTAGTGATCATCTTGTTGCCATTGAAAGAAAGGACGCCATACTCGCCGAAAGTGCCGAGCGACTGGCCGTTGAAGTAGGAGCCGAAACCTTCTGCCCCATCCTCAATCACAGGAATCTCATATTTGTTAGCGATCTCCATAATGCGGTCTATACGGTATGGCATACCATAGAGAGCCACGGGGATTATAGCTTTCGGTTTTTTGCCGGTCTTTGCGATTCGGTCCTTGATAGCCTCTTCGAGCAGATCGGGATCCATGTTCCAAGAATAGGGTTCAGAGTCAACGAATACCGGAACTGCACCGACATATGTAATAGGATGGCTGGAAGCGCAGAAAGTGAACGACTGTACGATAACCTCGTCGCCGGCTTCGACACCACAAGCAATTAAAGCGAGGTGAACAGCGGCAGTGCCTGCGGAAAGACAGACCACCTTCTTATTAAGGGTTGTGAAGTTGTGGAGTTGTGGAGTTGTGGAGTCTCTTGACTCTTGACTCTTAACGTCTGGATCGGGGGAATTGACGAAGTTTTCGAGATCTTTCTCAAATCCGGTTACGTTGGGGCCCATTGGCACGACCCAGTTAGTATCGAAGGCTTCCTTGATGAAGTCCTGTTCCTTGCCGCTCATGTGGGCAAGGCAGAGATATATACGGTCCATTTTATATAAAAATAAATGATTAATTTACAATTGAAAATGCTTAATATTTAATGCATAATTATTTCTTCTACTCAGAGCAAAGAGGGTGCATCGCTTACTTCACGTTGCCGGTTTAAAATGGTAAAAGAAGAGGGGGCTATTAAAATGAAAAAAAGGCATACGCCAGGTGTCGGGAGACACTTTGGCGTATGCCTTTGATATATAAAGTGGTGGTAATCATATCTATTCGCCAGCCGGGAAGCTAGCGCTCCATACCCCGTCACCATATGGCGGGGAGAGTATAGGGCGGCGAATTCGTTCATGTCGCGGCCGTCAGGGTCGATACTCTTTAGATCAATGCATAATTCATTCATAATGCATAATTTGGCTACACGATGGGGAGGCAAATTTTGTAATGTCGATGAATATGCAACATTGTACGTTTTGCGTACGCGGTGCAGGAGGGGTATAGGCATGGCTATAGTGGACCGTTAGGCCTCGGGCCTATAGTATGTCAAACGGCTGTACCGGTTGATGCATTGATGAGGGTGTGGCAAGTTTGTCATTGTACTCGTTCCGTCGTCTCGGGGAGGGTGAGTCTTCAGTCTTTAGAATACGGGCAAGCCGCGTGGACTTCGGACTTACGTCCTCAGCACAGTGTTGACGATAAAGACTACCGAACGTGAAGTGTCGGCTCCACAGGACGCGGCACGGTGTGGGCCTAACAATCGCCTCTGGCCACCGTGAGGAAACTGTTTGTCAATGCATAATGCAATGCTTAATTCATAATCCTGAGACAATGAAACGGCATGTTGCATCATAGGTAGATGGAGGTCACTCTTGACTCACCACTGTAGGGGTCGGCAGGCTGGGAAGCCTGCGTTCCATACAAGCGCCGCCCTCTGGCAGTCGCGCCGAACCGGGAACATTGATTCTGGTTTCCGTGTACAAAGTTAATATATGAAATTTTGGAGAGACCCTTATTCTGATAATTTGGGTTCTTCTTAAATTTAGTTGAAAGAATAGTCCAACGTCGACGCTAACTTTAAGATTAGGCGCGGATCTTGGTCTTAGCTCGGAACTGGCAGAAGAACACAGAATTAGAGATTAACCCTTTAGCTTTGGGGCTCGGATCCTTCAGCACAGAACTTGATGATGAACTCAAATTTAGTTGAAGATACTGCTTCAGGGCTCTCGCAAAGCAGCAAAGAGCATTGTTTTTATCGGAAAGGTCTGGCCAAAATTAGCTAAAGTCGGCTCAACGGGTGGAGATTAGGCCCGGAACTGTAATACAGCACGGAACTGACAGAAGCATCTCAGAAACTCAAGCTCATTTGATGATTTCAACAAAAATTGAGAATGGTGCTGTGTAGGCGGAATGTGAGGGGATATTAAGGCTCGGAATTTCAAGTCAGCCCTGAACGTGTAGATGGACGCAGAACTTTTTAGTTTTGGCTACACAGTTTTTTGGGGGCGCTGATCTTTCAGCACAGAATTAATTGGATTAGCTCAGAAAAGGTTGCACTTTCAACTAAAGTGAAGAAGAACCATAATTTGTGGGGGTGTTTTTATTTGTTGGACGGTTGAGGTTGTGCGGGTGGTAATTTTAGGCTTAGGCTCAGATCTTGGTTTTAGCGCGGAACTGGCAGATGGATATAACGGTTATGGTGATTTGCGTTGATTTATCTCATTCTTAATCACTCCCTCGTCTCGGCAGAACTGGAAAGGGGTGCGTCCTCTCGCGTACATTGCGAAGTCGCGCATAGCAGTCTCGTAGTAGTTCTTCGAGGTGTCCATAATCAATAAAGTTGATTATGGGCGCATTCTCTATACCGAAAGATGTAAAATAAGTGGCTTACGACCCATTTTATAGGAAGTTCCTTACACTTAGGGAAATTTCTGACGATTGGGAATCGATTTCTATATAATGCAAATCTATCTCCGGAAATATACCCCTATCGCCTAAAGGTAACCCGCTTAAACAAATAAAATCCGTGGGCTTCAACACTATTGAACGTGAAGGATTTTTGCAAAAAAACTTTCTTGTCAGATCAAACTCCCGTACTTTACCCTTATCAGGCAGCATTGAACCTTTATATAGATTTATCTTGAAATCCGCTTTTGGGGAACGCCCCACGATGAAACCTTTTACAATATAGTCTTCCAGTCTATAACAGGACGATAAATGAAGTAACATATTAGTCTTTAGAAAAGAAGATATTATCTGTGTCTTAGCTTTCATCAACACCTCAGTGCTAAAACCAGACTTAAGTTCTGTCAGAAACATATACTTCCTGCCATCAAGTTCAAAGATTACGACCCCATCGCAATCATGGTTGAATACCTCCGGGGATCCTGCCAAGGTGAAAAAAGAAGTCATGTCTTTTGCCATCTGATGATCTAGATGATGGAAATCAGCATCAGTCCACACCACCTTTTTTACCAAAGCTTTAGAATCATGCTCCAGAATCTCCACAGCACCCCTTTTAATAGGAGATGCATACCTTGGAGCTACAGCATCAAGGAAATCTTTGATTGCCATAATCTATTCTTCGTTATTGTCTGCAAACTCCACGTCATCAATCATATCCGATATATTGAAGTCATCCATGATAGTCTTTTCAAAAGAATCAAATGGAATCATATCCTCCTTATTTATATCGTATTTTCTTATTTCAGTTGAGCCGTCAATCCTTCTGCTAAGATAGTATGCATTGACCCAAGCCGGATTAAAAAGAATTTGATAGGCCACTCCTAATTTATCAAGCAGCTTAGAGAAATCTTCCTTAGACATCTTCTGAGATAACCGGAACAATCTAAGCAAAATATTGAGCCTCTTTACAAAATAATCGCTATGTGAAGTGACCTGCATATGGGTTCCTCTACTTAACGCATATACAATCAAATCAGCCACATTCTGCTGACGTTGCGGATGCAGATGAGCTTCAGGCTCTTCAAAAAGCATGGAACACTGTTCAAGATGGAATTTTTTTAGAGCCATAGCAAACGGAGCCAATTCCTTTACCGATGAAGCGGCAGCCGTAAGAGGCATAATAATTCCCTCCGGAGTAGTGTAAACAAAACCTCCATCCGACTGAGTAACTCTACCGTTGTTGACGCTGTTCAACAGTTCATCCAAGATTGGATCATCATCTTTTGCCCTAATGAGAGGACGAGATAGAGCAATCTTCAGATTGAAGAATTCGTCATACATTCCAGAACTGAAAGCAGGCCTTTCATTAAGTTCAAGGAGAGCACCTCTTGAAGGCGGAAACACGTACGCCGCTTTCCTGCTATAATTGTTAAACACAGCATCTCTCAGTATTGCCTGAATCAGCTGAGCGAATACTTTAGCGTCAATCAATGATTGACTGGAGAGCTTATTATAAACAAAACTCTCAGTGGAAATTGAATATACTATTTCTTCATTGTTGGCAAGACCTTCAAGTTCCTCGGAATAAATGAAATCAATATCCTTTTCATAGTAAGGCCACAGAATATTCACATCGCCGTCAAGCTTATCATGGCCAACCATATAACGGACGTACGATACTGCATCAGCGTTAATCCAAGTGAATAGTTTTTCAGTGGAGACAGTCAGAATCTTTTTCCCGGGCACAGCTTCTCTAAGCAAATCATTGAAATTAATATCATCAAAGTAATGATTCAATCTTTCAGAGCTCAGGATAACATAGATATAATGTACAAGGAATGCAACATAACTCTTGCCTAATCCAGACTCTCCCATAAAGAGCATGAACGGGCGTAGCGAAAGCTGGGCATCTATTACTGCCCCCAGCCGCTTGATTCTTATATCTACGTTGTTCATATCAAGTACTCCAATGATTCACACTGCAAAGATAACAAATTCCCGTGAAACTGTCACAAAAATATCAGCAAAAATTACAACATTTTTTAACATCTCTATTTTATCCTTAAAATTTTAACACTTATTAAGAAAATGTACAAGCTCCTACACTCTCATCTTGGAATTAAATTACTTCATTAGCATAATTAATGGATACGGTGGCCGTACACGGTAGCTAAAATCATTTGGATGTCTTTGAGGAAGGAATAGTAGTGGAGGTAGTAGAGTTTGATGCGGAGCTTGTCGGAGAAGATTACCTCTTCACCTTAAGCTTACTCCATTGGGTGATATGGGATTAATTTCGTGGTAGGGATCGTAGAAGAGAGGGTATAAGACGGCATTTGCTCCTATGAAGAAGTAGATTCGGGGAGATTTTACTCCAGATAGTCTACTAGCATTTTGATTTGTATATAACGCGAAATGGAAAAAGCTGGGTTGACATTCAGCAGTCAATTTCTTTTCAATTCCTAGAGTCTTATCAACCAATTTCTGAAATCTGACATCTTTATCGTAGTCATTTCTATTCAAATGCCATTCATGATCTCTTTCATCGTAAAGGGTATTAAAAGGCTCGTCAGTCAACATACTCATAAATTCAAAATAGCATACAGCATCCTTGTTGTCGAAGTAATGTTGCCGAAAATTATACACTGTCTTATATAAGTCAATTTATCTGTAGCTGACAGTTGACAAAGAATTGAGCGAGTCATTGAGATCCTTGTTATCAACTTGATCTCCAAACTCATATTCCTTATCAATTGGATCAGCTAATTGAAATCTGGGACTCATCTGTTTACAGCTTGAGAGTAGTATTCTTGCATTGATCTGAAGCTGATCTTCTGCTCGGAGTAGGCGAAGGGAGCTACCTCTACCCTTGCCTCATTCCATGGCTTTTGGGAATGAGTAAGGAATACGAGGAGGTCTTGCGACATTGAGCCATAGTGGATCAACACCTGCTCAATCAATGCCCACTGAGCATCAGACAGATTTATGGATTGATGCAAGTTTGCTAATGCTTTGGGGAATTCTTTCTTCGGCAGCCCCAAGTCTACCATAGTAAATTGATCATAAATACCTTTATATTTATACTCATCGAATATCTTCCTATATACGGGACCATTAACCCAAGCTTCGGGTTGCTCCTCAAACAATGGGTCATTGAAGTAAACCAAAAACCAGGCTTGAAGTTAGTCTTTTCCCCATTCCATTCAATACGTCTTTTAGACGCTTTCTAACCATTGCTTCAACTGGACAACTTCATTAATTACTATAACATCTATACTGAATAACATCTATATACTGAGCTTACACTCTAATTAAAGTCTTTTTAGTGCTGACTCCAAAGACATATCTCCTTGAATAGCTTGCAAACGACGATTATGGAAATACTCTTCAGATTGTCTTAATAACTGAAATTTCTCATTCCTAGAGGTTATATCTTTAGTTCGTTTAACTACCGTATCAAGAGTTTCATCTGAAACGGAGGCGATATTACCCATTGAAACAATTATTGAGTTTATAACAGTAGTATATCTCTCCCCTTTTACTCCAAATTCCATCAGTAGATTTATAAGATAATCAAGACTTTCTATTGAAAAATAATTGAATTTGAAAAATTCTCCTTCCTTCAAAAAATCATCTCTATTCTCACATATTGTCCTTAACGCAAACAGATTCCCATTTTTAATAAGAATTCTTAGAGCATACCTTTTCTCAAAGTCAGAAAAGCTATCAAAATTATTTTCTAAATCATTATTAACAATATCAACGAATCGTTCATCTACACCTATATTGGAAGCAATCTCAAGTTTTATCGAAGTTGCAAACATTGAGTATTTCTCCATTATCATTGATAAGTATTCCTTCTTGTACATCAGCTGTTGCACGACCATGAAAGAAAAAGCAGAATCGCCAAGTTCTATCGCTTTATCAAGAAGAAACACAATATCATCTTTCTCACCTCTTTTTAAAAGAAAACGAACAGGATCTATGCTATTAGGAAACTCATAATGAATCGTTTTGCCTAATCTGTCTCTAATAATCTCAGCTAATCTGTCTTCACCTATAATCTCCATAATACTATCGAACACTGATTTTGTATCTCCCCTCACCCCACTCTCACTTACTATAGGAAAAGACTCAAAGCCATATGGTAGTAGAGCCAAAGCTGTCGGTTCATCTACCTCTATCATTCCATTAACCATCATTTCCAATGCAAGTTGTGAGTATGAAAAATCTTGATAACACTTTCCTTGACTCAACAGTATTAAAAGCTTATGACCCAATTCAACGCATTTTGTTATCTTATCTCCTGATATCTCAACTTTATTAACTAAGCGCAGCAAATTTGACAAGGTTTTCTCAAATCGGAATAACTCATAAATATTCTTATCAGCAATTTTTGCTCTCACATTAGAGCTATCAAAAACTATAGAAGAATCAAAAGTTTTCCAATCACCATGCTCTGCAAAAAAATCAGCTACATAATTATTATATCCAGTAAGATCTGAATAACAATAGTCATAAGGATCATGCCCTGGGTTAGCATCGCAATTATCAGCAACCATTTCTACCAACCTCCGAAAAGTTTCATAATCCCATAAACAAGCGAATGCATTTTCTCTTCTTTTCTGATCCTCTTTTTCTTGCTCCTCAGTTTTCTTATGTGGATTCATAATTTGTTCCATTCGAGTATCAAATTCCACGTCTTCAATTCCATATTCGCATGCAAGGGACTTAACGATTTCATAAAGAGCCCTATATCTTGGGAATCTTAATTTAGGAGGGAACAATTTATCCCGATACTGAAGAAATTCATTAGTTTTACCTGATTTTAGTAATCTCTCAAGCAATTGCTTGAATAGTGATTCATAATCCTCCCTATCCGCCCTTTTTCTTAAGAATTCCTCTTCCGTTATGAGATCAAGAGTTTTCACCACATTATCTGTTTCTTGGAAAGATACTAATGCACTGTATAAATACTCATTCGAAACGATTCGATGATTTCCGTCATGAATAATTTCCAAAGCTTTATATAGATACCCTGCATACTGGTCTGCATATTCTCCTTGCGCTATAATAGCGCAAATTCCTGAAACGACATCTGGATGACAGTTATCTTTCAATTTATCCATAACGCTTTCCATTATTTCAGGATCTTTATAGTTGTCTTCAGAAGAAAGAATCCAGAAGAACATTCCTAAGCTATGCTCTCTGTCTTTGATTATATCCAGTTTGGAAATAATCAAATCCTTTAAGTCTTTTGTCCGCTTAGGCTCAATCTCCTTTTGTTTCTTCCAATCGACATACGCTAAGAGAGACATAATATTATAGAGATGTGAAGATACTTCATTGATTGTATCCAGCTCTTTTTGCAAATAACTGATGAGGTCTCTACTTCTTCCAAAAGTATACAGCTTTTCAAATTCTCCAGAATAATACATTCCGAAAAGACTATTTTCCGATTTATAGTCTTCAAGTATGGCTTTCACAATGTCCACCCTTGTCTTATCTGGGAGCACCGTTGGATCCGAATACAAAAGCAAATTCTTTGAAGATTGGGCAAGCCACTCAGTAATATCACCGTCAACGCGTCCATCTGTCTCACTCTTTATCCTTATCCAGAAACCTAATGAATTATACCATCCGGGCATAATCTTTTCAGTGCCTGCATAACACACAAGCAGCTTCACTTCCTCAAGAGATTTGTCGGCCAAAGCCATTCCTGCTATGAACTCTTTAAAGGTATTGTTTCTAAATCCCCATACTCCATTTTCAACATTGACAACACCATTTCGTTTTAGCAAAGAAAGATTTGCTTTATTTCCTACAACTTTTTGCACTTCGGTTTCCAACAATGTGTTACGATCTAACGTCATTAACACCAAAGCCATTTTTTTCAAAAGTCGTAAATTCGCTGAATACGAATTTTTGATGTCATCTACCGATTTATCTTTTTCCGCATCAAACAATTCCTCAACATATTTATCATACATCTGAGTTATTGATGAAGGTAAATTATACACTCCATCATTTACATTGATTTTGTCTATGACAAACCTAAGATTAAAAGGGGTGGTACACATAGCTCCTATCTCAGAACTCCGTAAAAGATCCACCACACTATTAGGATCTTGAAAGCCCTTAGTAGAAATGTAATCCCGAATGTCACTTACCGACATATCCTCAAGGTATAGAGGGACAAAGTCATAATCCTTAAGAAATTCGATAAAATTAGACCTACAACTTACAACTATTGTAATCCCTTTATATTTATCTGCAAATTCGCCTAACTTTTTTGAAACGTCAGCCACATTCTTTATACCCGCCTCATCAAAAGCATCCATAATCACTACAGAATCATCAGAGACGGCTATTGCGCTGAAGTCTGGATTAGTAGAAAAATCAATAAAAATGACCTGTTTACCTTTCAAGCCCAGTTCATGCGCAAGGTGTTTCAATTCATACGATTTTCCTGTCTGAGCACCCCCAATCAAAAGGAAATGAGAGGCAAAATTATCTTCTACTTCTCCAGAGACATATTCCGTGAGAGTATACCTTTTCCTAATTTCACCCAGATAATAATTCCACCCGATTTCTTGCGAAGTCGAACAATATCGAGGAATATAGTCCCTATTGTCCTCAATTAAATTTACACTTTCTATCTCCTCCTTACCATCTCCCAACCAGCGCAAAATATGTCTGGGGGTGCATGCTAACGCTTTTCTGTATTTTCCCTTGTCTCCCTCAGATGATCTTATAATCCCCCAACATACTTTTTTATCGTTTTCGTCATAATCCACTATTGCTGCTCCTGAAAAGCCCTTCATGCATTCGATAAATCCCTCCTGTATCTCCTCAAATGTATCCGTCACTTTCCATTTTCCTGATTCCTGATATTCTAAACACAGGGATTCTCCATTTCGATTAAACGAAGGGAATCCAAATGCTCTATGGTCTATATCTTCTGGAATCTCAGAAGAAAAAGTAATATCTTCAAATCTCAAATTTTCATATGAATTAGGAAACTCCACTTCCAAGATAGCATAGTCTATACCTTTCTCCTTTATATACTCCCCATTAAAATTCCCTTTAATCTTTAATGGGTAAAATACGCTATTGCCATCCACATCTCGGATTGAATATTCTATCAAAGCATTTTTCCATCTGTTATCTCCCAAACAATGAGATACAGACACAACATAGAGGGAATCCTTTGTTTTATATAGAATTCCAGACCCCTCCTTACTATCTGTCTTAATCCGAACTGCATTATTGCGCAGTCTATTGTTATGGTTTCCAGTCCACTTTTTCATAAAAGATGAACGTTCTCCTTTATGGAGAAATTATATTTATTCTCCTTAATTTCCTCATCAGTAATAATCACTCCACTATGGTCCCTAATCCTATTGAGATCATAATTGAAGCAAATGCGACATTCTTTTTCTTTGTTTCTGTTGGGATGAAGGAGTAACTTAGCAATGGTTTCTCTATTTGGATGCTTTGTAGCTGCCCAACCTCCATTAGTTGAAATTAGATAGCAGTCCGCATCCACAATATCTAACAACGTATTCCGTACGTTACATCGACTTCCATGGTGAGAAAGTTTAAATACATCTACCTTTAGAGGATTCTCTTCACAATACTTCATGCCTCTAAGAGAATTTTCGATAGTTTCAGGATTTGCATCCCCACACATTAAAAACTTTCTTCCATCATACGCCTCAATCAACATAGCCATTGACGCATCGTTTATCGGAGTTGAATCGCGCCATTCTTTCTCCCAACACTCCTCTAAAGGCAAGCATATTTGATTATCCACGGTTCCAGAAAAATCTACGCTTGAATCCTCTCCAACTTTTTTTCGGAAGCATTGCTCATTCTTCTGCAAATCAGCCTCTGAGGGAGCAAGCAAATAGATCTTAACTAACTCATTGGAATATATAGGTTCTTTCTTTATTTCCCCTTCTATCTCTTTTACTGCCAGGGAGTCTCTCCAATCAATTATAATCCTTTTATCTTTTTCTAATTCTTCAAAAAAAGTCCTGAGATTTTTTGCCTCATCATAAGTCATTTCGGGAGATTGATCAGGTACTATAACTCTTTCTGGAAGATTTACCCAGAATTTTTTTATTCTCTCTATTCTGTCTTTATTATTTTCCAGAAACTGCCAAAGTCCGTATATATGGTCATGATCGAAATGTGTCAATACCATTATATCTATCTGCCCCTCATTCGTTAAATTCAACAGTTCAGGATTTACCGCACAGTATGCAGGTTTTGGACCTCCATCTATAACCATTACAAACTGGTGATCTTCTTTCTTCACTTCGAGGACAAAAGAATCCCCATACTCAGCCTTCAATATTTTTAGTCGAGATCCCTCCTTATTCATATCTAATCCACTTCTATTTTGAGACTAATACATCCGTTATTGTATAGTAGCCCAATAGATATTCGCACCATCATATTTAGATGACTGTGTCAATACCGCAAAGTTAATACATTTTTTCAAGTCTACCAAACTACGGGATTGGATAGCTACTGTAATTATCCATTATTCTGCTTTTGCCTAACGAATTCTTCTCTTATTTCTTGAAATTTGTCTTCATATCCTTCTGAAAGAAAATCTGGATATGCATTTACAATATCTATTAAACTTTCCACCTCTGTTAATGAATACTCATTCCAATCTGGAATCTTACTATAAAGTTCATCAATGAAAAACTGGATATTATTTTTCATAGTTTCAGATTGAATATACTTAGACATATGCAACTTAGGAAGCATTTTCTTGAGTGTATTTCTATATGGCTTCATTATATTCACATTTTGTGAGATTATAGTGTGTAAGCCACTTATTGCACATGGGTGACGGTTTAACTTCGTTCACGCTAAAGCAAGTCAGCGGTTGCGAGTCGCCAAGACACCTGCGTTGCAAGAGTCAAGAACCAAGAGTTAAGAGTGGAATTTATTGATAATTATGTTTGTATTTTGATGGGTTAAGTGACCAAATATACAATGATAACTGATCAATGATGAATTGAAGGGGGCACGGTAAAAGAAAACTTGGTTTTTGAGTCTTCACTCTTGATCCTTTGAAGCAAAGCTTCATTGTTATGGGCGCGAAGGTAGTCATTATTCTCAATACAGCAAGATGCAAAATAAATAGCTTACGGAATGTTGCTCGAGAGGGTTGCGAGAATTAAGTTGTGTTGAGTATTTAGAAAAAATAGCGGACGGATGGGCCGGGGGGGGGGACGTAACGGCTATCTGTTCGCTATCATTTTCATTGTTATTGGAATCTTGTCATCTCCATCATGCCTATGAATTTGAGTTGTATTGTTCCCGCGCTTTTTGTAGGATGAAGAGGGCTCGTTTAATCTTATCTTGGCTCAGGACGTAGGCGAGGCGGACTTGATGCCGTCCTAAGTCGGGATCGGAGTAAAATCCGCTGGCTGGTGCCATAATTATCGTTTCACCGCTATGACCTTCCGGGGTATGCTCATCTTTCTACCTGAATTCCTTTAGACACCATGCGCAGAACTTTTCAGTGTTATCTATAGGGAGGGATGCCAGAAATCTATTCAACTTAAATGTAGTTTAGATTATTTCATCAGCATAATGCATAGGCTTGCCAAGAACCGTACAAAATATCATCTGGATGTCTTTGAGGAAGGAATAGTGGTGCAGGTAGTATAGGTTGATTCGGACTTTATCGGGGAAGATTACCTCGTCGTTGTACTCAACAGCTATTTCTTGGCTCGGTCGGGAGTCGCCGTTAGCTTGTCTTTGAGCTACATAGTCGGCAATCATCTCGTCTTCCAGACGGTATTTCAAAGTCGCAGGACCAGTGATGCCTGGACGGAGTTTCAACACTTCGCGATCTTTGCCTTGTAGTTGATCAGCATATCCAGGCACATCTGGACGAGGGCCCACAAATGACATTTTTCCGACAAGTACATCCCAAAGACCAGGAAGTTCATCAAGTTTGTAATGGCGAAGCTTGGCGCCTAACGGAGTGATACGATTGTCACCGGCGACACTTACCGTTGAGCCATTATGGTTGACCGTCATAGTCCTAAACTTGTGGCATGTAAACAATTCTCCGTTTTTACCAACTCTCTTTTGCTTGAAGATGACTGGACCTCCAGGCATTTTGATTCGGATGAGAATGGCCACGACGAGCAGGACAGGCCATAAACACAAAAGGCCGATGAGAGCCATCAGCCTATCGAAAATGTATTTTAGGGTCATGTTGTTGGGATTTGGCAGTTGTTGGTTATCAGTTGTTAGTAAGATCGTTTACTGAGTTGCAGAAAGTCTTTCTATAAAGAATGAGGATGCCTGACTCAATGAATCAGGCATCCTCAGAAATCTTAATTTGTAACCATACGGAATCATCTATATTCATCCCTTTTCATTACTTTTAAGTGTTTCGCGAGTGATTACTCTGCACATCTCGTTAAACTCCAAGGTGAACGCAGCAATCTGTTTTTTGATCTCATTATGAGATTTCTGTATCTCCTTGTTATTTTTAGAATAAATGCGTGTGCATCTGTAATATGGGCAAAGGAACGGTAACAAGATACCGTTGACCAGCAAGAATATAGAAATCAAAAGACTAAGCACTTTTGTATTAGTCAGAAACGGAATGGATGCATACTCCATCGGAAGGACAAACTGATAAATTACACCTATCATAGCCGCGTATGCGAGCATCGCACACAAATGACCCAAGACATGCATGTAGGAATATTCACCTTTGACCCGGCACGCCCACATCCTGATTATACCGAATATGGAAATAGGCAGTACCATTACTGTAATACTGAATACTATCATACCATATGGATTCATCAGCTGCCATGGCAGATATTTTATAAGAGCCCAGTAAAATATACCACATAGGAAATACTTCAAAAAAGCTCCCATCCATATACCGAGCTTACGGTGAACATTGTGGACCCAATTTGTCTTAGCAACTTCTTCCTCATGCGAACGAGCGGAGTGGGTGATAAAACCCCACCATATGACACCCCAATAAACGATTGCAACGAAAAGGAAAGCATAGATAGCCAATACGAAAGCACCGATATCATTATGAATAAACCGTCCGATTTCATCCAACACAAACACCATCAATCCGAAACCAAGCGAAAACACAGGAGCTAGAACTTGTTCCCTATACTTTTGGATTTTATCAAGAGGAGAATATGACTCTGTTATGTCAGTGGTATAATTAAGTATGTTGACCGAGACATTGTAGCTTAACTTCTGGGCATTGAGCCTAACTTCATTAGGAACTTTTTCAATGGACTGCATGATATCCTGAAAAACCTTATAATCAGCAGAATTCTTAAATGCCTCAATCTCTTTCTTAATTATATCCTGACATTGTATAAGTCTCTTTACGAATCTTTCATTCTGGTCTTCGAGCAACGCAAAGATGAAATTATTACTTTTGTCAAGGAATATACATAATACATTGAGGGTCAACAGTACACCAATAAAGGTCTGTGTTGAGCCTAAAAGATTGAAGAATTGTGGTTCGCATTCAAGGATCATGATGATATGTAGAATCAAGCACTTACAGGACGAGAAATCGCATCAATCCTGTTAAATGCAGCTGCGGGAGAAGCAACCTTCTCAACATTACCGATCTTACATATCGCTTCATGGCTATCCTTATCAAGCTCTATTCGAACCATACGCTCATCTTCGGTGAAAGCCAAATGTGGAATGTTAAGTTTTCCGGCAAGTTCCTTAGGAAGAGCCGAAAGTTCTACGTTTGGATTGGAAACAATGTACGTCTTAGGCACAATAGTATCGGAGAAAAAAGCCTTATCGAAAAATTCCATCACAATTTTCAATGTTGAATCCTCCCTATTGATAAATCTTCTCAACGCATCAGCCATACGTCTTTTCAATTCCACACCTTGGCCAGGATGCTCCTTCTCAATCTCATCATAGAAGGAGTTGCGGAAAACCGACATCTCACCGCAAAACATTTTTATATAGTTTGACTTTTCAAGCATGACGAGCATGATGACCGCGTTATGGGCACGATCCTCATTCTGGGCGAAAAACCACTCATTGCGGTCATAGGCATCGCAAAGTGTATTGTAATATTTATTAAGTTTATCCGTCATAACTTGATTTTTAATAGAATACGACAAAATCTTCCATCCCTTATGACAGAAGCAAAAAAATCACTTCGCAAATATAGCAAATATAACCCAAAAATCAAAGATTTGCTTGAATTTTAACACTTCCCAGCATAGATAATCTTTATCTAACTCTGAGTGGATATTTTAATCTAAAATAGAAATTATCCATTTTAACAGTATATTATTCTAGTTTTAATCCTCTTTATATCTTACAAAGAACAACTGACCTAATTCTTTAGACAGATAATCAGCGGCCACTTGGGCACCCTCCAGCTGCGTTGTCAAAGAATCATTGTATCCTGATATAATATTTTTTCGATATATACCATCTGCATAAGAATCAAAACCTAGGTCAACCAAAGCTTGGGTGGTCTCGTTGACTTCGGATGTACACACATAAGTCCAACCCCAATCAAAATCACGGGATGCTTCTTGTGGATGTTCAGTCTGAAATCGAGCCATTTCCTTATAAGCAAGCTTAACAGCCTCTTTAAGTTTATTCTCCACCAATGTCTTCTTTTGTGGGGAGACATTGAATTGTGGCATGGTATTGATGACAGAGAAAGGAAGATCCTCTATCTTGACAACAGACATATCGATATTTCCCAACTGGTCTAATTCTTCGAAGGAAATGACTTTAACAGCTTGAATCAATTTGATATCATACTCTATGCCATTATTCCAAGAACCGGAATCATAAAGCGACTTTAAATAATCCAGCACGGTGGTTTTCTCATCATGAGATTCGACAAAAACCAATATCTCCGACAAAAACTGTCCGTAAAATTTATCCAGAAACAACGGAAGACCCGGAATATGCAACCTATCGTTTGGAAGAGGCCATCTCCATTCCCTCTCATGAGTCCAATCAATATATTTGTCAAGACTCATAGAAGTGGCGACGTAACGGTATTGCTCCTGCAAGCCGATACCTGTATCTTTTATTGAAAGGCATCTCCCTTGATATATACCCGTCTCAAATCCATCTGATTCCATATGCGGAGACGATAACCCGTAAATCACTGGACGAGCGCCTGCATTAAAAAGTTCTTTTCGTTTGAGCGCAATTGCGTATTTCGATATAAGTCCACATTTCTTTCCACGATCTTCAGCATACTCGAGAAATGCATGTAATGGCATTTCTGTAAAACACACCGCAGCCCGCGGTCCATATATTGTGGGCACGTAATTACGATACGACCAGCCCGCATGAAGGAATCCATCATGAAGAATCTTCAATAAGACATCAAAAGCCTCTGCATCCTCCGGAATTTCATATTCATTTTCATCTTCTAAGGAGAGAATCGACTGTGCCTCCCCTTTGGAATCGTAATAGTCAGGATATCTTAATTCTCCGGTTCCTCCTTCAAGTTTATAAACATCTTGAAGAGTCGTAATATCATTTTCCGGTTTTCTTTCATGCACGAAATGAATTACCCATTCTGATATATCTGATCGCCTCGTCCTATGACTCATATTGCTTAACCTAAAGATATTAATGATTAATTTTCATCATCCTGAATTACGGCATCCACTTCTTCTACAGCAACCGCCTCAGAACGCAATGTAACCCATTCCTTTGAAGGTGAATTACAGGAGGGACATAGGGGAACTATATAGTATCCAGGATACTTACCTACAAAAAGTATGTGTCCTCCATCAGCATCCTTCGTATCATCGTTATCTCTAACGATTGTTGGATTGGATGAAATCTCAGCACCACAAGCAGCACAGTTGAAAACTTCACAATCAGGATTTGTGAAGGCTCGATAATAATCTATCATGGAATACCTCCTACGCTTTGCGATTCGAAGTTCTAACTCCCGTGGATGCCTCAACTTTTTTTCTTAGACATCTTCTGATCGGCATTTTATGAGATTCCTTGAAATTCTTTACATACTCTCTCAATTCATGCGCATTCATAAATTTATTTTTTAACGATTGTTTAAATAACACTCTAAGGCAACGTATTGTTTTACAAATTGAGGCAAAGTATCGCCATAATTCTAATGGCGGGGATGCTTATTCGCCAAGAAGATCTTTCTTTTTTGACGAGGATGCCATTTCTAATTCTATCTCTTCTTGATGTATAATTTGACCTTCAGAGTTGTGAAGGTCATCCATTTTTGCCAATAATGCCTCCATTGACTCCAGTTCTTCCGGGGTCATCTGAACAATCGGTTTAGTCCGAATCCTTTCCCTATCCACCGCAATTGATTTGACTTCGGCCATCTCTACTTCAGAGAAATGATCCCTATCCAACAACTCTAAAAACCTATCGTAAGCTATTATCTGACCGTAAGGGTGATTTTAACTTCGTTCAAGCTAAAGCAAGTCAGCGATATGGGTGTCGGCTGAAGAAAAATTTTTCTTGATTTATGCTTATCCGTACCTGTCCAATGGCGTATTGCCGTAGGACGTAAATTAGCGGAACCCAATGAGTTCGGATTCCTTAACATTTTTTAAGTAAATAAAATTTTTGATTTTTAACTAAATCTATAGCGAGAGAACCCCGGGAAGCAGGGACTCGTAGTCCTTGTTTCCTCCGTCTATCTCCTTTATGACCTTCACAAGG
>CAYSMP010000070.1:0-18314 GCA_964432215.1 uncultured Sangeribacter sp. | reverse complement strand
GACGGTCTGGATAAACTCATGGTCGTGGCTCGACATCAGAATGACTCCCTTGAAGTTCTGAAGAGTGTTGTTGAATGCCTGGATGGACTCGAGGTCAAGGTGGTTGGTTGGGGAGTCGAGAACGAGGGTGTTGGCGTCGGTCAGCATCATGCGGGCTATCATACAACGTATTTTTTCACCTCCGGAAAGCACACTTGCTTTCTTCAATACGTCTTCTCCGCTGAATAGCATCTTACCCAAGAATCCTTTTAGATAGATTTCTGATGAGTCTTTGGAATATTGGCATAGCCAATCTACAAGATTCAAGTCGGTATTGAAGAATGCGCTATTGTCAAGAGGAAGATATGCAGTCGTAATAGTCTGCCCCCATGCATACTCTCCGGCATCAGCGTTGCGGTTGCCCATGATGATTTCAAAAAGTGCTGTCATAGCGCGCGGATCGCGGCTGAGAAAAGCTACCTTGTCGCCCTTCTCAATCTGGAAGTTTACATCATCAAAAAGCACTTCTCCGTCGACCGTTGCTTTCAAGCCCTTGACTTCAAGAATCTTATTGCCCACCTCGCGGTTGGGAGTAAAAATGATACCGGGATAGCGGCGAGTAGAAGGCTGAATTTCCTCGATATTGAGTTTTTCAAGCATCTTCTTGCGCGAAGTGGTCTGCTTAGACTTTGCCACATTGGCTGAGAACCTGCGTATGAATTCAAGGAGTTCCTTCTTCTTCTCCTCGGCCTTCTTATTGGCCATCTGTTGCTGGCGGAGGGCAAGTTGTGAGGATTGATACCAGAAGCTGTAGTTTCCTGCGAAAAGAGATATCTTATTGTAGTCGATATCAAGAGTATGAGTGCTCACTGCATCGAGGAAGTGACGGTCGTGGCTCACTACGAGTACAGTGTTCTCGAAGTTGCAAAGATAGTTTTCGAGCCATGCCACTGTCTCAAGGTCAAGGTCGTTGGTAGGCTCATCGAGCAGCAGGTTGTCGGGATTTCCAAAAAGAGCTTTAGCAAGAAGCACCCGCACCTTCTCGTTGGCTCCCATATCGCGCATAAGCGAATAGTGGGAATCTTCCTTGATTCCGAGGCCTGAGAGAAGAGCGGCAGCGTCGCTCTCGGCATTCCATCCTTCCATTTCGGCAAATTTTTCTTCAAGTTCAGCGGCGCGGATACCATCCTCCTCAGTGAAGTCTTCCTTCGCATAGAGTGCATCCTTCTCTTGCATTATGTCCCAAAGCACAGTGTGACCGCGAAGAACGGTTTCAATCACCGTGCAGTCGTCATATTTGAAGTGATCCTGTTCCAGAACGGATAGTCGTTCTCCCGGCCCCATGGTCACGGATCCTGAAGTAGGCGATAATTGTCCTGAGAGTATCCTCATCAGTGTTGACTTCCCCGCGCCGTTGGCTCCAATGATGCCATAGCAGTTGCCATGGGTGAAAGTGAGGTTTACATCCGAGAAAAGAGGTTTCTTTCCAAACTGGATGCTAAGATTATTTGTCTGTATCATGTTCTCTTTTGCTTGTTCTCTGTTTCAGCCTGCAA
This sequence comes from uncultured Sangeribacter sp., assembly GCA_964432215.1. Classification (GTDB taxonomy): domain Bacteria; phylum Bacteroidota; class Bacteroidia; order Bacteroidales; family Muribaculaceae; genus Lepagella. Next base: position 16,779 of record CAYSMP010000070.1, on the reverse strand, counting down.
AGTTACAAAAAAATCCGCTATTTGGCAAATATTGTGCGCGTTGCATTTCCCCTCTTTGAGTGATGACATCACTTCCCAAACAAGTTTTTAAGCTTACTCCAAAATCCGGATTTTTCCTGTTGAGCCTTGATTTGAGCTATCTCTTGATTTGCTATATTATCAGGGGAATCCCACCAGCGGTCAAAGGTTTTGGGACAAACTTTTCGTATAGATTCCTCATCGTCTTCCTCCCATTCAAAGCTGATGTCGTCAGGATATTCCGGCATTTCATACTCATCAAAATGATTGAAAAAGTACCCATCTTCACCGGTCTTATTGTCAAGAGCCATCAATGGAATGGTGTCTACAGATTCATCTGTAATGTCAAGCTGTTGCCCAGCCTTTACGATCTCCTCAAACACCCCACATAGTGAATCCGGATTATCAATGGCTCCATAGACAGTTTTTTTTCCCTGTGATATCAGCCACGACCTGAAATAGTCGAATGAATCATCACTGCAACCTCCTCTCACCACATATGCAACTGCCCAAAGATCCTGACGATATGTCTGGGCAGCAAAATATCGCCACCAATATATGAATCCAAGTATCTCGTCTACTGACAGAGGCGAAAGCAGTTGCTGAAGGAAGTATCCTTTATCAGATTTTTCGATGATGGCCCAGAAGAGATCTTCTGTCATAAATTCCTTTACATTTTTTCTCATGACTTGATATAGAAATTAGAAACGAACTGCGAGTTCCAAGACAAGTTTGTTGCCTTGGCCTTCAGTGGGTGTGTAGTGGTGCTGATAGAAATACTGTTCGTAGTCGAGCATTACATCTGCGAAGATCTTTTTATAGCGGTATGAGAGAGTGCCTCCAAAAGTCAGACGATGGCGCCCTTCATTGTCGGAAGTCCCTTCCACACCGTTCCACTGGCGGTTCATTCCGTCGTAGCGTGCCTGGACGCTCCAGTGATTGAAGATGCCGAGTTTAGCAGGCTTTCCGAAATCTCCCCACATCACCCATGAATGTGCATCTCGATGGTCGCAGTCTACGTAGTGTTCGTTCATATACTCTACACCTCCCCGCCAGTCACCGCGTTTCCATGTAGTGCCTATATCATAGAGCATGATTCGTGTGACATCAGGCAGGATATCCATCACGCCACCGCAGATATTGAAATCGCCAGCCTGCAGCGTCACGCGTCCGCAACCCATATAGGATTTACCCCATATATTGTGGTTGGCCACTCCTCCGGCATTACCCACAGCTGCCTCCAATGTGAGCGGCAAAGACATCGGCACTGTATATGTCAGCTTCGCTCCAACCTTTCTGTAATTGCACATCTGTTTTCCCATAAATGAGCGATTTGCAAATACATAGTTTTGAGGAGCCATGAAAGGTTCCCTTCCGAAAGGCATGCGGAATTGACCAGCCTGCACTTCAAGTCCTTTTGCCACTTCCATCTTCACATATGCATCGTGGAATTTGAAGACTCCTTGATCGCACAAATCGACCTGAAGGAAATAACCTATTTTCGGAGCCACTTTTCCTTCTGCTGTGAAGCGGGCCCACCTAACTTCGAATCGGCTTTGTCCGGTCTCGGTATCAAGTTCCCAGCGAGGACGTACTGCACCGTGGAACTCAGGAATATAGCTTATCTTATCAGCCTCTTCTGCAGGATTTTGAGTCGCTTCTGCTGAGGCAGGAAGACAAAATATGCTGGCGGCTATATACGATGCTATGGTTAAAATGTGCTTTTTCATGGACGCAATTGGTGTTTGTAGGTACAAAATTAGAATTTTTTTATTAACTTTGCAAAAAAATCTAATGACAAATCTATATGGTTAAGCATATCGTAATGTTCAAACTTCACGGCAGCGACGAACTGCGACGTAAAATTGCCGAAGACTTCAAAGCAGCTCTTCTTGCCCTCCCAGAGAAAATAGAGTGCCTTCAGAGCATGGAAGTAGGAATCAATGAGAATCCAGCAGAAGATTGGGATGTGGTGCTGGCTGCAGTAGTGCCTACAATGAAAGATGTAGCAGTCTATGCCAAGCATCCGGCTCATGTGGCAGCAGCGGCAATCCTTGGGCCGTATAAGGAGGCGCGTGCTTGCGTCGATTATATATTATAAAGAATCCCAAAGATGATACGGCTCCAGATCGAAGAACTCACCAAGTCGATAGGCGACCGGATACTTTTTTCTGATCTTTCGCTGACCGTGGAGGAAGGTGACAAGATTGGAATAGTAGCGCGTAACGGCTCCGGAAAGACTACTTTGCTCAACATCATATGCGGACTTGACGATTATGACTCTGGAAAAATCACCTTTTCTGATGGCATCCGCCTGGGGTATCTCTCGCAGAGCCCCGAGTTCGATCCTGATGCTACCGCTTTAGAATATGCAAAGCCCCTGCCTTATGACAGTGAGGATTATGGAGCAGAGGATCGCGGAAAGCAGATGCTGTCACAACTTGGCATCACGGATTTCAACCAGAGGCTCGGTTCCATGTCTGGCGGCCAGTTTAAGCGGGTCTCAATAGCGAAGGTGCTTCTGCAGGAGCCCGACCTTCTCGTGCTTGATGAGCCAACCAACCATCTTGACATAGCCATGGTTGAGTGGCTGGAAAACTATCTGACGCGTCTGCGCGTCACTCTTATCATGGTGACGCACGACCGCTATTTTCTTGACAACGTGTGCACTCGCATCCTTGAGATCGACCGCGAGGAAGCCTTTATCTACGAAGGTAATTATGACTACTACCTCCGTAAGCGTACGGAGCGCCATGAAGTATTAAGTGCTGAACTTGCCAAGGTGAAAAATCTTCTTCGCACCGAACTCGAATGGATGCGCCGTCAGCCTCAAGCTCGTGGTAGCAAGGCCAAATACCGCATCGATTCCTTCCACGATCTCGAGAAGCGTAGCCATGTGAATCTAAGCGAGAAAGACGTGCGTCTTGCTGTCAAGGGCAGCTATATTGGCAATAAGATTTTCGAAGCAGTACATGTAGCAAAGAGGTTTGAAAAAGAGCAGCCGGATGGTGTGCGTCGGGTGATTCCTATATTAAATGATTTCAACTACAATTTCGCGCGTTTCGAGAAAGTCGGTATAGTCGGCGATAATGGAGCCGGCAAGTCTACTTTTATAAAGATGCTTCTTGGCGAGTTGCAACCGGATTCCGGTCATTTTGATGTTGGCGAGACCGTACGTTGGGGTTATTATTCGCAGGAGGGAATGACGGATTTCGACGAAAAGAAGAAAGTGATCGATGCCGTTAGGGAAATTGCTGAGACTGTTCGCATTGACGACAAGACTACTCTCACTGCCCAGCAGTTTCTGACTCATTTTCTTTTTGAACCGGCAACTCAGCAGAAATATATCTATAAGCTAAGCGGTGGAGAACGGCGTCGGCTCTACCTTGCCACTGTACTGATGCGGCAACCTAACTTTCTCATTCTGGATGAGCCAACCAACGATCTGGATATAATGACTCTAACCGTGCTGGAAAACTATCTTGCCGATTTCAAGGGATGCGTGATAGTGGTCAGCCACGACCGATTCTTTCTTGACCGTATAGTCGACCATCTTTTCGTAATGAAGGGAGATGGGGAGGTGAGGGATTTCCCGGGTGATTATTCCACTTATCGCCATTGTGTAAGGCAGGAGGAGAAAGAAGCCAAGCAGATGGCTGAAGAGATGCGAAAGAAAGTGGACACAAAAGGATGCTCAGAGCCTCAATCTTCCGGTAAGCAAAAGACTGAGCGGAAACCGAAACTTTCGTTTAAGGAGAAAAAAGAAATGGAAGCTCTTGAGGCAGAACTCGACAGCTTGAATAAAGAAAAATCGGATCTCGAATCGAAGATGTCGTCAGGCATGATGGGCGTAGATGAAATCACAAAAGCAGGAGAGAGAATACAGGAAGTCATCGACCGCATAGATGAAGCGGAGATGAGGATGCTCGAGCTAATGGAAAAAGAAGGATGAAGCCCAACCGGCTTCATCCTTCTTTTATTTATTTAAGTTTCGCAAGTTAAAGGAGATGCCTTCGGCCTTGTGGACGAAGAAATCTACGATGTCGTAATCAACCAGTCTGAGAAAATTGCTCATATCTGTGAATTTTGCAATCTGAAATCAGCAAGTTGAACTTGCGAAACTTAAATTATTTAGATTAATCAAGAATATTCTCAATTCTCAATTCAAAATTACACCGCAGCAATCATTTCTATTTCTACGAGAGCTTTCTTAGGAAGCTCCTTCACAGCGAAAGCGCAGCGGGCAGGGTAGGGAGCGGAGAAGTATTCGGCATACACCTCGTTCATTTCGCCGAAAAGGCTCATGTCTGCAAGGAAGACAGTGGTTTTTACTACGTCAGCAAGAGTTGCGCCGCCGGCTTCAAGGATAGCCTTGGCGTTTTCGAGGCTCTGGCGTGTCTGGCATTTAATGCATTCTCCCATAGTGCCGTCGACTGGATTGATTGGGAGCTGTCCTGATACGAAGATGAGATTGCCGGCCTTCACTGCCTGGCTGTAAGGTCCGATTGCGCCCGGAGCCTTAGGGGTGTCTATTTGGGTTTTCATGTTGTTTGGGTTTTGTTGGGTTGTTTAGTTGTTGGGTTGTGTGGTTGTGAGGTTGTGAGGTTGTGGAGTTGTGAGGTTGTGGAGTTGTGAGGTTGTGGAGTTGTGAGGTTGTTTAGTTGTGGGGTTGTGGGGTTTTTAGGTTGTGGGGTTGTGAGGGTGATTTTTGGCGGCGGGGGATATTGACATTTTCTGCATCGAAAACCTTGCTTGATGAGCGGTCGAAGATGCGCCAATGTTCCATTTGGGCTGCCGGAATTAGATCTGTGCGATCGGAAGGAATGACAGTGTAATTTGTGCCTTTTCCTGTAGGTTTTGCACAGAAGAAAGTGTCATAGTCAGCCCATTTCACTTTTGCCTGCCCCTCTTCGTCGCGTTCTACGCGAACACGCATATATGCCCCCCCTCTTGTGTCGCCTGTCTTCATGTTGGAAATGAAGTTGCCAAGTGAGTAGACTACCGGGACATCTTGCTGTCGCTTTTCGTCGCGAATCATCTTCATAGGTTGTATGACATGGGGATGACTGCCGATTACCATGTCTGCTCCATTATCAATCAGGAACTGTGCCAAGTCGCGCTGGATAGCGTTTTCTCGCAATACATATTCGATCCCCCAGTGCATAGTGACTACCAATATTTCAGCTCCAGCATCATGTGTCTGCTTCATCTCCTTCGCTATTTTTTCACGATCTATGAGCGCTACTTCCATCCCGTCGCGTGCAGGAATGCCGTTAGTACCATAGGTATAGTTGAGAAAACCGAATTTTATTCCATTGATATCTTTGACAAAAGGAACTTTAGCTTCCCTGTCGGCTGCATCATGATAAGTGCCGATATGATCTATTCCGAGCGAATCAAGAGCACTGATCGTACGCCGGGCTGCCTTCATGCCGGAATCAAGACAATGGTTGTTGGCCGTAAGCATCATATCGAATCCTGCATCAGCCAGAGCCTGGGCATAGCTATCGGGAGCACTGAAGCAAGGATAGCCGCTATAGCGTGGCCCTCCTCCAAGAGGCACCTCAAGATTGACTACAGCATAATCAGCTTCTGTGACAGTAGGCGCAATCCAACGGAAGCACTCGGAATAGTCATAACACTTTCCTTTTCCTTCCTGCAATGCCTGGTCGAGTTGGGCCTGATGCTGCATGGCATCGCCTGCAAATAAAATCGTAGCTCCTGCAGGAGCCATCACGGTGCTGTCGGCTGGATTTGCCGCAGCTCCCGTGATCATCTGCAGGAGGCTGAATGAGAGGAGAAGTGTAGAGAAGTTCATGCTCATTTCATCTGCTGGAGGGAGTAGGTGAATATAGTGCGAGTCTCATCCATCTTAAGGCGACACATTGTCGGCTTAGCGATGTAGGGCGTACACTTTGTAGGACTCTTACTGGTAGAACTGTTTGTGTAATACGATCCATAAATCCAAGAGTTGTAATTGCTTGTAGACGTATTATCCTCAAATTCAATATTAACCGGGACGATTGTGAAATCAAGATCATCATCTTTCACGCCATTCTGGATAAGGTCGAGAATATAATTACGCATGGATTTGAAAGTATAACAGTTGGCTTCGTCTTTTCCATATTCTGCGTAGAAGGAATCCTTGTTGTCGGGCAGAGAATTGTTTTCAAAGAATTCCTTGAGTTTGGAAGTCTTGACCAAAAGTAAGTAAGGAGGAGGAGTTATACCGTAATCATTCTTGACTTCTTCCACAGGAATGGTAAACGTGAGGTCGCTGACCACAGCAAGTTTTGACTGTGTGTTCTGATAGATGTCTACGAGTTGGCGTCCCGGGAAGCGCATGTTGACGCGGTAGCCACCGGGAGTGGTGATTAGAGCCTCATTAGCGGCTGCCATACCTTGAAGATATTCTGAAGGCTTATAGATCACATTGTTGCTGCTCAAGACGATGGGCGATGACGCGAACACACCGGTACCTCCGACTTCTGTTTTGATTGTTGCTGACGTAGTGCCGTCAGTGCCGGTGGTAATCGATGACGTCTGATAGTGGTAGAATATCACGAAGTTTGTGTACGTGATGTTTGCGACACATCCCCGTCCGAAAGAAGGCTCTACATAGATGCCATGGAAATATTGCTCGAAAGTCTGTGGCCATGCAAAGATAGATTTGGTATTCTCGTTGCGGTAGGCCTCAACAGTCTCTTTTGCCATTTGCTTTGACATCGGAATCTCAATATTGATGAATTTGAGAGTAGAGTAAATAGAGTCTTTCATGCCAAGTGCGGAGAGTGTGAAGCTCCGGGTGCCAAGAGGGTTTGCCGGATCATAATAGCCTGTCGGATCAAATCTGTTGTCGATGTCGTTTGGAAGACTCTTTGTAAGCCGGTAGACTTTAAGCTGCTGAGGAGCAAGCGAGTCGCCTGTGAGCGCTCCTCGCGGCACATAAAGTATGAGCTTCATAGAGTCGATTTGCTCGATACCTATGCTGTCGGGAATATCCAAGGTTTTGGTACACATCATGCGGCTGACAAACGAGCAGTTGAGGTCGCCATATTCAGGCACGCTGATTCGGCCGATAAGATTAGTGGCGCTACGAGAGTCCACAGCGTCGTCGAAGAGGGTGGTATAGCTGAGTTTCTCGCATAACACCTCCTTTTTCTGGTCGCCACGGTGAACGTATTGCTTTGTGCCGTCCCATGTCAAGGAGTCGAGGGCTATCTGCACCTCGCCGGACGCAAGGCCACTGCCTACTGTCGGGACATTATCTTCGCAAGAGAGCAGAATAGAGCCGGCGGCTATCGTAAGAAATGGGGCGGCAAGAAGCCTCAGCCGCTTGCACAGTGTGTTGTGGAGCTTCATTTTTCGGAAAGTTTGTCGTAAAACTCAATATATGCCTCAAGATTTTTATCGGCTTCCTCTTTAGTCATGTAAGGGATGCCCTTGGCTTCCACTGCAGCTAAGAGGTCGGCGTCTGGAGTATCGGTCATGAATATGACTCCGTCGGAATTGTCTATGGCCATACGGTGGAGGAGCTTGGTGTTTTTTTCCATTCCCTCGTATTCTTTTAGATAGTCTTCCTTAACTCCATCCTCCTTTAGGCGGCGGAATATCTCGGAATCAATGACCACTTCATTGTCTTCCGGCAAGACGGTATAGACCACCTTGGAGTTTTCAAATGGAACGGAGTCAGCGAGCTGGCGAAGGTAGACAGGCGTCAATGCTGCCACCCACCCCTGGGAATGAATTACCGCCGGATCCCATTGGAGTTTCTTGGCAGTCTCTATTGTAGAGCGGGTGAAGAAGAGTATCCTCTTGTCGTTATCCGGACGGTTGCTGCCTACTTCGTCGATGTCTGAGTCAAGTTTCTGGAAGAAATCATCGTTATCGATGAAATACACCTGCGTTCGGGTAGGATGCAGGCTCGCCACTTTGAGCAGGAGCGGATGGTCATTGTCGTCGATAGTGACATTGAGTCCGCTGAGACGGATCACTTCGTGGAGCTGGTTGCGGCGTTCATTGATGCCCCCCCATTTCGGAGTGAAAGTGCGCACTTCATAGCCTCTCTTGTGGATGCCTGTGGCAACTTCCTTGCCCAGAGTAGATATATGTTCCGACGGGAGGTAGGGCGCTACCTCCTGCGCTACGAATAAGAATTTTTTCTTGGCCATATCTTTGTATCTTTATCTGCATGGCGTTCCGCTTCCCGCGACGTGACATGCCAGAGTGCAAAATTACAAAAAAAAATCCACATATGCCTTAACTCCAGTCTGCTTTTTGATTCTTTAGCACTTATAAACCCGTATTTTCGTTTTTTTTAACATTGAATTGTGTTTTTTGACGGAAATGCTTGGTCTGTTTCTGACTTATTTATTAACTTTGCAAGTTGAAACGCCCAAGAGGGTTTTTCAGGCATCCCGAAAGGGATGGTTTTTACAAGATCAACATACAAAGTAGCTACTATATAAGCAATGGCAATGCAGATAATTCGTAGTGTCAGCGACTTGGAGAACTTCGTGGCCACGTCGCTTGGCAAAGGAAAGACGATAGGATTCGTTCCTACTATGGGTGCCCTTCACGACGGACACCTATCACTCGTGAAAAGGGCTGTCGCCGAAAACGACGTGGCTCTCGTCAGTGTATTTGTCAATCCCACACAGTTTAATAACCCTAACGATCTCGCCACCTATCCCCGCAATGAGGAGGAAGATTTCCGTTTACTTGCCGGAGAAGGGGCTGCCGCTGTCTTCGCGCCTTCGGTAGAAGAAATGTATCCCGACGGAACTCAGACCGATCATGAGTTCAAGCTTGGTACCGCCGCAGAAGTTATGGAGGGGAAATTCCGTCCCGGTCATTTCCAAGGGGTAGCGCAGGTAGTGAGCCGCCTGTTCAGGCTCTGTCGCCCCACGAGAGCTTATTTTGGTGAGAAAGACTTCCAACAGATCGCAGTGATCAAAAATATGGTGGAATCGGAACATATCGACGTAGAGATCATTCCTGTGCCCATAAAGAGGGCCGACGATGGCCTGGCCCTTTCCTCGCGCAATGCCCTTCTTTCGGATGAGGAGCGCAAATTGGCTCCAGGCATACACGAAGCTCTTGCTTACAGTGTGGAGTATTCCAAGGATCATTCTGTACGTGCCACTCACGATACTGTGGTAGAGCGTATCAATGCCATTCCATATATGAATGTGGAGTATTTCGAGATTGTCGATGGACGCACGCTTCTTCCTGTGGAGGAATGGTCTGAATCGCCAGACATCGTAGGTTGTATCACAGTCTATTGTGGTAATGTGCGATTGATCGACAACATAAGGTATAAATAAGTCAACGCTAACTCATACCTAAAGCAATGCAGATAGAAATGCTGGCCTCTAAGATACATCGGGTGCACGTCACCGAGGCCAATCTCAATTACATCGGAAGCATAACGATCGACTCTGCTCTCCTTGAGGCTGCCGGTATTTTACCCGGGCAAAAGGTAGCTGTCGTCAACAACAACAATGGTGAGCGGCTTGAGACATATGTGATTCCAGGCAAGCCGAATTCCGGCATCGTTTGCCTCAACGGCGCTGCCGCTCGCAAGGCGCAGGTAGGTGATATAGTCATCATCATAGCCTATGCCTTGATGACTCCGGAGGAGGCGAAGACTTTCCAACCCAGGGTAGTCTTCCCCGACACAGCCACAAATCTCTTGAAATAATAATAAAATATGATACTCTAATATGTTTAATAACCTTTCCGAAAGACTCGAGCGATCGTTTAAGATCCTAAAGGGTGAAGGACGCATCACCGAGATCAACATTGCCGAGACCATGAAAGACGTACGTCGGGCACTGCTCGACGCCGACGTCAACTTTAAGGTAGCCAAAAGCTTTACTGACTCCGTCAAGCAAAAGGCCCTTGGCCAAAACGTGATCAATGCCCTTAAGCCTAAGGAGCTTATGGTGAAGATCGTCCATGATGAGCTGACCTCTCTTATGGGTGGCAAAGAGGCACCATTGGTGCTTGAAGGAAAACCTGCTGTGATCCTTATGTCCGGCCTTCAGGGTTCAGGTAAGACCACGTTCTCCGGTAAGCTTGCCCTTAAATTGAAGAAGAAAGGACGTAAGCCTCTGCTCGTGGCCGGCGACGTATATCGTCCTGCGGCAATAGAGCAGCTGAAGGTGCTTGCCGAGCAGATAGGGGTGCCTGTCTATACGGAAGAAGGAAATAAGAATCCAGTGCAGATAGCGCAGAACGCTATAAAATATGCACGAGACAATAAGTTTGACCTTGTAATTGTCGATACGGCGGGCCGCTTGGCTGTAGACGAGGAGATGATGCAGGAGATAGCTGCTATCAAGAAGGCTGTCAATCCTGATGAGACTCTCTTTGTAGTAGACTCAATGACAGGTCAGGATGCAGTAAACACTGCCAAGGAATTCAACGATCGTCTTGATTTCAATGGAGTAATTCTCACCAAACTTGATGGTGACACACGCGGTGGTGCAGCTCTTTCTATACGTGCGGTTGTCGACAAGCCAATCAAGTTTGTCGGAATCGGCGAGAAAATGGAAGATATCCAGGAGTTCAATCCCGAAGGTATGGCCAATCGTATATTGGGCATGGGAGACATCGTGGAGCTTGCAAAACGTGCCCAAGAGATATATGACCAGAAAGAGGCTGAGCGTCTGCAGGAGAAGATCCGTAAGAATAAGTTTGACTTCGATGATTTTCTGAAGCAGATTCAGCAGATCAAGAAGATGGGCAACATTAAGGATCTTGCAGCTATGATACCGGGTGTCGGTAAAGCTATCAAGGATATAGATATTGACAACAATGCATTCAAGGGTATTGAGGCCATAATCTACTCAATGACTCCTTACGAACGTCAAAATCCGGAAATCATCAATGCATCTCGCCGTCAGCGTATTGCTAAAGGAAGTGGCACTACGCTGCAGGAGGTCAATCGCCTGTTGAAGCAGTTTGAGGAGACCCGCAAGATGATGCGCATGGCTACCGGCGGCATGAAAAATCCGATGGCTATGATGCGCCAGATGCGCCAGAAAGCTGGCGGACGACGTTAATTTGAATCAATAAAAAAGTAGAGGCTGCCTGAAAGTTAGGCAGCCTCTACTTTTTTATCGATCCAATGCATAAATCATATAAATCATAATGCATAATTAGCTACGCAATTCGATGTGTTGCCGCTAAACAATGTGCCGGCATTAAACATGGTATTGAGAGGTTGTATGGAATTATGCATTAAGCATTATGCATTAAGCATTATTTTTTGATATCATATCCCTGGTCTTTGAGATATTGGAGGATACGGTATTCCATAGCGTGGTCGTAGTAGTTGATGATGTGTGCACACCAATCATTGTCGGAAGTACCTCCTGCACGGTGTTGGTTGTAGTCTGTCACTACATTGTCATACTCTACGAGTTCTTCTGTCAGTTTTTCCGGGTCCTGGCTGTAACAGTTTTTCATGAATACGAGATCTCGTTGCTGTTTTGGCTTGAGATCGGGGTGCTCGCGTGGGATACCGAGCGCGAGACCGCAAACGACAAACACCCCTTTAGGGAGTTTCAGAAGTTCTGCGACGGCTTTAGGATCTACCGTACGGAGATAACCTACGCAGTTGCATCCGAGTCCACATGCTTCAGCAGCTACTACTGCACTCATCATCGCCAAGGATGCATCTATTATCCCTATGATTGTGCCGTCCATTGTGTCGGTGAATGGAGGCATCTCTACTCCTTTCTTTTTGGCGAGGAGAGTCATCTTGTTGTAGTCAGAGCAGAAGATTAGCAGACGGTTGCAGGTCTTAAGCTGTTTCTGACCGGTGAGCTCATATAATTTTTCTTTCAGCACTTGATCGTCGATATCAATTACTGAGTATTGCTGGCCGTTGTAGCTGGTAGGAGTGTTGCGTACTGCATCATAGATGAAGTCCATAGTTTCCTGTGGTATGGCTTCGCGCTCGTAGCGGCGGATCGAAACCCTGTCGAGCAGGGTGGCTTTTACGTCTTTCATATTTTGGGTTTTAACTTAAGTTTCACAAGTTTAGCTTAAAGGTTAAGAAGTTAAAGATCATAAGGTTATGAGCAATTGTAATTAAGCCATAAAATTTATATCGATTAAATGGCACTTAACCCTTATAACTACATAAACCTTTAACTTCAACTTTCTGTAGGAAAGTTGAGTGCTTAAAAAGAAAGAGACAGAAGGCAATTGAGCCTTCTGCCTCCTTTATAAGGACCACACCAAAGATTTTGTGATGAAACTCCGATTGACAGGATTTGAGTTCCACCGACGCTTTGTAATCCGCCTGTGCTCCCCCGAAGAGGAGACTCCACCCTAAGGTGGGGGGCCCGCCATTGCATTCGGCAGATAGTCTCGGTATTTCATTAAAGTTTGATGAGTTTCCCAAATTACTTTGATGTGGTGATGGGTATATCTCTTTTTATAATAGCGTCGGCTCTCCGGCGCTCTTTATTATAACGCAAAGATAATGCATAAGGTTGAAATATCCAAATTTTGGCTTAAAAAAATATGCTGTATGTCAAAATTCGGTCATTTACTCCAATATAGCCATCTGTTAGCGGATTGATACTTTTGATGAAGCCTCGCCAATTTTTACCATATATATACCCGGCTTGAGGTCAGCATTGAGACTTCCTTTGGAGGCCGCTACGACGATTCCGGATGTTGAGTAGACTTTTATTTCTTCATTATCCTTAGCTGTAGCGGTAATGTGCCCTTTGGATATTGATATTGCTGAACATTCAGATAGGGTGTTTATTGTCTCAACTCCAACGGTTCCGGTTGTTACCAACATCGTATCTGAAGTCTCTGATATGAAATCCTCATAGTTACGGTTTGTTGAAGCGGTCACCTTGTAGGAATAATCAACCCCTTCGCGAAGTCCATCAATAGTAAGAGATGTCTCATCGGTGAATTCGATAGAGAATGGTACAGTCGTTTCCTCTCCCTTGCGTAGATTTTGAGTGATCTTGACATCGTCTACATAGAAGGGTGTTCCGCTCTTGTTCATAAATGCCACGATTACATTGGAGAGATCCGCTCCGTCAGGATTTGCAACAGTCACTTTTGCAGTGTGCGAGCCAATTGTTGGTGTCTCTATAAGTGCAGCTGTCACGGCCTGAGAATCGTTGATGGAGTTAAGTACCATAACAAAAACGCCTTCTTCATAGCTATTTCCTTGCTCATCCTGAATCTTGTCTGTGGTAGTGACAACGGTCGCTTCCACTTCAAAGCCTTGTCCTGCATTTCCTGAGAGGTTAAGAACAGGAGAATAAACGAGTCCAGCTCCGCCATACCATGATGTGCCGGAAGTTCCTGCCATTCCGGGTTGCCATGCAGGCTGAGTGGCACACCATCCTGTGCTTGCCATTCCGTTTTCTGCAAAATTATAGGGCGACATCCAGAAGCTGACTTCACTGTCGATCAAGTTGAAGTCTTCCTCAAGTATCACTGTGCCGGGCATATCTTGGTTGGCTCTAAGGATGCATTCGGTCTCTACCTTGTATTTTGTGGCATGCCCGAGTTTTTTCCAGTTGGCGGTGAAAGAATTTGATGTTACGTCGGTAGGTTGGAGCACTTCCGGCTTCAATCCGGTGATTCCGTCAACCCAAATTACATAACTTGGCTCTGAGAAGATATCGCCGTCGGTGGCCTGGACATAGTAGGAGTAATCAAAATCGGGATTGATACCTGTTACTGTGTAAGAGGTCTGCTCTATATCGAGGTCTTTTACAATAAATTCAGTCACTCCTCTTGAAGCGTAGCTTATTTCTACGTCGTCGATATAGAAATCTACTTTCCCTCTTTGGATCATTGCAATGCGTACTCGAGTAGCATCTTCACCGAGGGCTTCGGGCGAGAATTCGTAGAAGTCTCCATCTTTCTCCATCCAATAAGCGGGAAGGTGAGCTATGTTTTCCCATGTTCCGGTGAGCGAATGGTAGATTTCCACGCGCAGGAGCGACATTCCATAGTCGTCATCGTCCATTTGTGAAGGTTTCACCCAGAATTTAAATCCATTGATCGGTTCCGGTGTTTCCGGAGAAGTGATTGCGTCTTCTTCTGCCTCGAAGAAAAGCGACTGAGGAGCTGATAGGTATGTTCCCTCAGTTGTGCTTATATCCTGTTGCCCATGAGAAGAAAGGTTGATTTCCCATCCTGTTGGATAATTTGGTGAAGTGAGATCTATAGTCTTTCCGTCAGCGTTCAACTTGATGCCATCAAATGATTCCGCGATCACACCTTGAATGGGATTCTCGTCAGGACGCTGACATATCACGTTGAGCCTATATAGAGGAGTGTCGCAGTCATCCCAGGAAGCAATGAATTCCGTAGGGGAAATGTTGATTGCTTTGTTAGGGTATGGGGATGGCAGACGGTCGCGTACAAGGTCGATATTTACATCGTCGATCTGCACATAATTATTTTCAGCCTGTATTTGGAAATATGAATATTCATCAAGTTCGGCGTGAGTGGCTACAAGGGTATAGGTTTCCCATTCATCTGTCAGTTCGAAGTCTGCCTGGTCTTCCCCAGGACCATAGTAGTCGTCGCAAAGAGCTATCCAAAGTGAACCTCCAGTGTGTCCGGGCAGGCATCTGGCCTTGAATGTAAGTGTTGCTGTTCCTCCAAGCGGGAGGGGAGGTGTGGAGATGAATCCGAGGCGGTCGTCGATGCTTCTTGTCATGAGTGCAACGGTGCCTCCGGCAGGATACACGCCGCCCCCGGTCCATCCGGGTTGCTCAGTGAGGGTTTCCGGGATGTAATAACCATCTTCATATGCTATTTCTGCACCGGGAGCGTCGGGTGTGCCGTCTGAGAATTTGGAAAAATCTTCATTAAGAAGAGTTTGGGGTGCAGGAATTGCCTTAAATGACTGGCTGGAAGAGTAGAGGGATTTTGCGGCATTATGTTTCTTTGGAGGGGTTAATCCCTTTTGAAATGGTATTGCAGCTGTAGCTCCAATGCTCATAATGCCAAGGCTTAGTGCGAGTAAACGATTGATTTTCATAAGCGATTATTTAGAAGTTTATGTTATCTATACTTGAATCGATGAAATGAAAGGTAAATTTTAATCTCATATGTTTACAAAATTAATAAAACTCTTTTAATCTTGCAAATTTTGCAATGAAATATATGTCATTTTGTAAATATTGTTCATGTTCTTTTACTCTTAATTTTATACTCCTTTTTAGTAGATTCAAGATTTGGCAGTAGGCGTTAGGTTGAAGACCCTTTTTTCAGAGACGGGGCCTAATTGAATATAAAATGAAAAAAAAGAGATCGATACCTGAATGGTCGCGATCTCTTTTTTATTAGAATGTTGCTTTGGATAGTCAACCTACATTTTATTGTGTTAATTAGAATCGGTAGGAGATTCGGAAGTCGATGGTAGGATAGACGGGCATGGCTTTCATTAGGTCAATATAAGACTTGGTCTCTTTGCTGAGATTGGTCAGATCATTGATCACAGTGCCGTCGTTAGCTGTCAGTTTGGGAACTCCTCCCCATATCTGCACCCCTGCATCGAAAGATGCTTGCCATTTTCCGTCGCGGGAAAGGTTGCCTCCATATCCGAAGCCAATATAAGGACGGAAACAGTTGACTTTAGTCTTCAGTTCAAGGACCCCCTCCTCGTCAGGATACAACATGCAAGGGCTGCCATCCTTATGATCGCCGGCATATACTCCAAGTTGCCCCGCTCGTTTCATTTTTTCCTGAAAACTTTTTGCTGTCTGCTTGTCGAAGGTGAGGATACCAAATAGCGGATAATCCTGCGGATTATTGACAAAATCTTCCGACATGGTGTTGTCATAAAGAGAATCATACATCTTTATGCCCATAAGAGAAGCCATGTCGTCGGGTGTGTTTAGAGTTGTGCCAATGGAGTTTTTACCTACGAAGAAACCGGCAGTAAAATGCCAATGCTTGTTTGTCTTAAACGGATATATGTCGACAAGAAATCTGAAAGTTTCCATAGTGGGCTTAGATTCCAGATTTATTGTTTTATTAATATTATATCCGGTTTGGGACGACATCATTTCGTTAATACGGTCGAAATTCTCACCTATTTCTCCCCCTATAAGGTTTTCTACGCTGAACTTCAGACTGCGTTTGAAATGCGGCATGCAGTCGAATCCAATCCTGACCTTAGCCCAGTCTGTGAGTGGTGATGCAACTTCAAGGCCTAAACCGGTTGTCCCGATATTGGCTGCAACTTCTATTTTATTGAATACGTTGTGTTCGTCCATATCAGACAGCAACTTGCTCTTTTCCGCCATTGCAACTGAAGGCATCAATGCGCATATCGTCAAAAACAAGCAGGTAGATATTTTATTCATAAATGAGGATTTTTGTTTGGTGGCAGATATGTAGCTAACGTATTGACACCGCAAAATATTGTCTGTTAAGATAAATAGATAAGAGACCGACACCAATTAAAGGCGAACGGTCTCTTTTGTTCGGAGATGCCGCTCTTCAAGCGGCTGTAAGATTCGAAATATTAATTAACGAACCTTATCGCAGATAGCCTTGAACGCAGCGGGATTGTTCATGGCAAGGTCAGCGAGAACCTTACGGTTGATTTCCACACCTGCCTTATGGATGAGACCCATCAGCTGGCTGTAAGACAGACCTTCGAGACGGGCAGCAGCGTTGATACGCTGGATCCAGAGGGCACGGAAATCGCGCTTTTTCTGCTTGCGGTCGCGGTAGGCGTAGGTGAGACCC
>CAYSMP010000069.1:0-18412 GCA_964432215.1 uncultured Sangeribacter sp. | reverse complement strand
AAGGACTCCCTGATTATGAGTCAGGTGCTCTGACCAACTGAGCTATAGGACCGATGCTGGGCGCACAGATATTATCTCCCATTGTCTAACCCCTTAGTCATAGGCTCTGCGCGTTTTGCGAGTGCAAAGTTAAGGCTTTTTTTTTGATTGTGCAAATGTTTTGGCATATTTTTTTGAAAATTGTTGAAATTTTTAGTAATTTTGTCACGTAGCATGCAGAGTGCAACGATAGACACAGTTGCAAATGTCTCCAGTTGCCACACCTAAAAACGCCGATATGCCTGATACATTGAAGCTCCGGTGTGCCTGGCACATTAAAAACGCCGATAAGCCTGACCCATTGAAAGCTCCGGTGTGCCCGGCACATTAAAAACGCCGATATGTCTGACACATTGAAAGTCCGGTGTGCCTGGCACATTAAAAAGCCGGTATGCATAGCACACTGAAAGCGCTGATGGGCAATGGAGTGGCCTTGCATGAAACTTTAAACGATATAAGATAATGACGGTAAGAGAAGAGTTGATAGAAATCAGAAGAAGACTGGATGGAATATTCGACCGCCGTGAGCGAGAAGCTGTCATCCTGCTTATCTTCAGCCATGTCAAGGGCTGGGGTAGGGTAGACCTTATCATAAATGAAGGAAAAGATCTTTCAGATTTCTCAAAAAAGGAAATCGACAGCATCGTAGACCGTCTTATACTTGGCGAACCGATACAGTATATCACCGGTCAGGCACGCTTCTTTGGCATGGACTTCAAAGTTGGCCCCGGGGTTCTTATTCCCCGTCCCGAGACCGAAGAACTCGTAGATTGGATTGCAGACGATGCCAAAGGGCGCGATGATCTGTCAGTGCTTGATATTGGCACAGGATCCGGATGCATTGCGATAGTCCTTGCCCGGACATTGTCTTTTCCAAATGTAACGGCCATAGACTTAAGTGAGGCAGCTCTGAAATATGCGCAGTTGAATGCGAAAGACCTGAAAGCAAAGGTCGGTTTTATAAAGGCAGACATGTATAAGTGGCTCCCCGAACCTGAATCTTTCGATATAGTAGTAAGCAATCCCCCTTATATCGCCCCCGACGAAGCTTCCGACATGGAAGTACGCGTCAAAGACTTCGAACCTTCAGAAGCACTCTTTGTGACCGCAGAGGATCCCATACGCCCATACAAACGTATAGAAGAAATCGCCCGTCGGGGCCTTATACCCGGAGGATACCTGTATTTGGAACTTAATCCTCGGTTTGCTGAGCAAGTCAAGGCATATTATCAAAGTCGTGGTTGGGGAGATGTGGAAATAAGGGTCGATTCGTATGGTAAAAAACGCATGATGAGAGCAAAGATATGAAGCGCAGACCGACGTCAGAAGAAATGCTTCTAAGGATGGCCGGGCTCTGTGCCTCCGCCGAGCAGTGTGCGGCCGACATAAGGGGCAAGATAATCAAGCAAGGTTTCTCAACGGAAGAAGCCGAGCGCATGATTGAGTATCTTCAGCGGAATAAATATCTCGACGACTCCCGTTACGCCCGCGCCTATGCCGTCGACAAGGTTCGTTTCTCGGGGTGGGGACGTATGAAGGTCAGAATGGGGCTCCGTGCAAAAGGAATGGGGGATACGGTAATCGCTCAGGCATTGGATTATATTCCGGAGTCCGACTATAAAATGGCTCTTGAGAAAGTAATGGGAGCCAAAGCTCGTAGCCTTGACCTTAAGGACGTCAAAGATCGTCAGAAACTCTACCGCCATATGGCATCGCGTGGATTTGAGTCGCAACTCATCATAGCCTGTATGCGGCAACTCGTAGCGAAAACCAAGGAAGAATGAAACGCGTCATCAGCAACATAGTAGATTTTTTCATGCCTCGCACCTGCCATCTGTGTGGCTGCACACTTCGTGATTCGGAGCGCGTGTTCTGTCTGCGATGTATAGAGACTCTTCCCCGCTCGCTCTATCACAAGATACCTCTCAACCCAATGGAACGGCGTTTTGCAGGAATCGTACCCTTCGTCAGAGCCACAGGCTACTTCATCTATTCACGAAATTCAGAACTCGCTGCTGCCATCCACGACATGAAATACCGTTCATTCCCGTCTGTCGGGCATCGTCTCGGCGAGATTGTTGGTGAGGAACTTCACATGTCAGGTTTTTTCAGCGGAGCCGACTGCATAGCCGGGGTGCCCATGCATTGGTGGAAGAAAGCCCGGCGAGGCTACAACCAGACCGACTTTATTGCAAAGGGTATTGGTGAGGCCACCGGCCTTCCCGTGGTCGAAACGCTCGAAGCCGTGCGCTCCCATAAGACACAGACTGCCATGACGCTTGAGCAGCGAATGGCCAATCTTTCCGGAACCTTCAAAGTCAACGACCCTGAATCCCTTAAGGGTAAGGGACTGGTACTTGTCGACGATGTCTGCACCACCGGGTCCACACTCCGTTCACTCGCCGCTGAAGTCTCAGCCGCAGTCCCCGACTGCCGTCTCTATCTCCTGTCCCTCTGCGTCACCGTCTGATCTAACTCAAAAAAATATTAAAAATTATTTGCACATTTCTCCATAATGTCGTAAATTTGCGTTATAATTGGCAGAATATGTTGATTAAGCAGAAACTCTCCTCCGCAAAACATCATCTCTTCTCCGCTAAAATGTGATATTATGAATACTCCGGATAAAATGCTTGCAGAAAAACTTCTGCATATCAGTGCGATTAAACTTCAGCCCTCCATGCCATTCGTATGGAGCTCCGGCTGGAATTCACCTATCTACAACGACAACCGTAAAGCGCTTTCCTATCCCGATGTGCGCAATTTCATCAAGATAGAGATGGCTCGCCTTATAATGGAAAATTTCCCGGAGGTCGACGCCATCGCCTCAGTCGCAAACGGAGCCATAGCATGGGGTCTGCTTGCAGCAGATGTCATGGGGCTGCCTTTCGCCTACGTCAGGGATACTCCTAAAGACCATGGCTTGGAAAATACGATAGAAGGCAACCTCAAACCTGGTTGGAAAGTTGTGGTGATAGAAGATCTGATTTCTACCGGTGGCAACGCATTGCGCGCCATTGAGGCGGTCAACAACGCCGGCTGCGAGGCTATTGGCATCGCTGCTCTCTTCAACTATGATTTCCCTATAGCCATAAAGCGGTTTAGGGAAGCAAACATAAATGTAGAGGCTCTCTGCACCTACACGGCCATGCTTGAAGTGGCTGAGAAAATCCAGTTCATCAGTCCGGCCGAAGCTGAGACGCTTCGCGACTGGAGGAAGAATCCCGATTCATGGGTGCCACAGCAAGACGCATTTTAATGATTGACAAAAAGAAGTCTACAACTTAAATCTAAAAAGAAATACATGGCAACATACAAAAGCGAGGAAGTGACACTGAAGGCCTCAGCCGACAACGTCTTCTCCCGTCTCAGCAATTTTGAATCGCTCAAGAGCCTGCTTGAGCAGGTACCGGCCGATCAGATACCGGCTGATAAGAAAGAAATGTTTGAGAGCATCCGCCTCTCGGAAGATAGCATAGAGCTCCCCGGCGGTCCCGTAGGCTCAATCAAACTAAGGGTAGTGGAGCGCACAGCGCCCTCCCGCATCACATTAAAGGGTGAAGGCACTCCCGTGCCCCTGCAGCTTCAGCTTGACATCCATCCGGTAGACGCCGATGCATGTCGCGCACAGGCGAAAGTTGATATTGAGATCCCGGCCATGCTTCGCCCGATGATTTCCGGTCCGATGCAGAAGATGACCGAGCAGTTTGCAAGTGTCCTTCGCTCCATCCCATTCTAAGATAATGCATAATTCATAATTGGCTTCGCCCAAGCAAAAGCAAGTCATATGCATTATGCATCATGCATTAATAAAGTGAAGAGCAGCCTCTTCGTATCGCTGATAGCATTGCTGTCGGCGGTTTCTTCGTGTAATCAGGTCGACGACGATCGTATCCCTTCGCTTCCCGTCTACATCAACCTCTCAGGAGCAGGACTGTGGAATAGTTATGGCGTTGCCGGAGTAGGTGTCTATCAGAATTTCATCAACTGGCAAGGTGTAGTCTCTCCATCAGGATTCCCTTATAATGCCAACACCTATGTTGGTTTTGGTGGTGTTCTTCTTATAGGAGGCATCGACCCATTCACAGCCGAACCGAATGTGCCGTTGGCCTACGACCTTTCTTGTCCAGTAGAGCGCAGTCAGACTGTGAGGGTGGCCATCGATGCCGATAATCTTGAAGCAGTATGTCCGCAATGCGGATCGCGCTACGATGTCTTGACGGCAGGCGGAGCACCCGTCGGCGGCCCTGCACTCACCGGGGAATACAAATATGGGCTGAGGCGCTACGTATGCCAGCCGGAGCAAGCAGGAGGCTACATCATCCATAATTGAATAATTTATGACTCTAAGCATTTGACCAATAAATTTCAAGCATTAAACACTTAATGTTTCCTGTTCAACACTCATTATTCAACACTTAATGTTTATTGTTCAACACTTAATGTTTCCTGTTCAATACTTACTGTTTATTGTTCAATACTTACTGTTTATTAATACTTAATATTTAAAAATCGGTGGAAGAGCTGGTGTTTATGATATTGCGAGGGCTTATCATTGGGGTCGTGATTTCGGCCCCGATGGGTCCCGTAGGTATCTACTGCCTTCAGCGCACTCTTGATAAGGGACGTATTTCCGGCTTCTATACCGGAGTTGGGGCAGCCATCTCAGATTTGATATATTGTCTGCTGACGGGTTTTGGTCTCTCATTTATAGAAGACTTCATAAGCAATCACCGCAGTCCCATTCAGCTCATAGGATCGGTTGTGCTGATATTTTTTGGCATATGGTTGATCAGGAAGAAACCCGACGGTTCCATCTCAGCCGATGCCGATCATGGAGCTCCCTCGCGAGAGGGTGATATTCTGAAAGGATTTGCGCTGACGTTTTCCAATCCACTCATCCTCTTTCTCATCATTGGTCTCTTTGCACAGTTCAACTTTGTGATAGAAGGAATGAAATTTTATCACTATGTGCTTGGCTTCATTGGCATCACAGCCGGTGCCTTAGGGTGGTGGTGGCTTGTCACTCACTTTGTCGATAAACTACGTGGACATTTCACTCAGCGCACCATGAAGCGCATCAACATGGCCATCGGCATCATAATTCTTATATTCGCCGGCGTAGGCATATTCTCCTCCGCCTCTTCCCTTATAGCGGCTCCTGCCTATCCTGTTGCAGCCCCGGGAAACATTGGATCTGTATGTTTCCGTGTTTCCGACACTTCGATGAAAGGATGGCGGGCAGAATTTCCTTGTGGTGGAGAGGCCTCCTTGCGGCTCGAGGTGCATCCTGATTCGAAATACGACCCCTTTGGCGACTCAAAGGTTGATGTCCTCCATGTCAGGATAGTCGAAGAGCCATCCGGGCAGGTATTGGGAGAGACTGTATTGTCAGATGGAGTGGATTGTTTCAAGGGAAAGAACTCATGGCGCATAGTCAGGGAATATGGCAGATGGAATGTATTCGCCGGCAATAGGGAATATCATCACGTAGTAGATTTCAATTCTCCTCTGATTCCCGTCGGCACTCCTGCCATTATCCCCAATTCTCAGGGAGGCATACAGTCCTCAATAAGCTCCGTTATGTATGTGCCTTCCGATGAGGCCGGCAAGTCTGAGGGAGAAGTTTTGTCGGTACTTGATCAGATTTCCCCCGTACACACTGATTTGTCAGGAATTTACTCGATGCTCGACTATGAGCAAGACGATAGCTATGCCCGTCTTGGAGGCGCCTATCGCCTTGCCGTCGTGCCGTATGAAGCAGGGGAAGGTTATTATGTCTACTACATGGGAGGAGCCCGTGAAAATTCAAGCATGTGGCATCCGGGCATGATTAAGGGGCGGCTTGAGCCTACCCCTTTTGCCGGTGTGTATGATGTAGAATGGTGCGACGCAGAAGGGGAATGGATGCGCCATGACGTGCAGGCTGAATTTGATGCGCTGGCCCACACATTTACTGTAAAATTCCCATATCAGGGATCTTCTATCAGGTTCAGAAAAGAATGACCCTACCAAGAGCCCGATGCGCCGCCTCCCCCCGTGCGGCCTCCACCGAATCCTCCTCCAAAACCACCGCCGAATCCACTTCCGCCCCCTCTGCGGCGTGAAGATCCAAGCATTGCAGCAGCTGCCATAGCCGCAGCCATATCCTTTTTCGGAATCCGGAATCCCTTGTTGTCCTGATTGCCGCAGTAGTCGCATTTGTATTGCGACACTCCTTCCCCCTCAGCATGAAAAGTAGGCTGGCGAAGCGTTCTGTTTCCCAAGTAATGATAGGCGCGCGTTCCGCAATGCGGACACGTAGTGTAGGCAGAGTTTCGTACCGGATACCCGGTCACCTCCGTATTGCCGCATTGCTCACAACGGTGTACGTCATAGTGTACCGATCCGATCTTCTCTTCAAACTGCTGGCTTGGTGTCAAGGCTCCCATAGCTGCGTTTCCTTTCAGCCTTACAGACTTTCCCCCGCATCGGGTGCATTTGTGGTCGCCATAGCGAGCGCGACGATAGTGATAGAGGGCCATAAGGAAGAAGGGGAGTGCCGTAAGCAGCGTGCCCACTGCGAGGAAACCGAGCAGAGTGAGGCTTCGTCGCCATTCATGAGCCTTTTCGGGAGCTGAGAGCATCTTTCGCGTCTTCAATCGGTAGTTGACATAAGCTCCTGCCGCAATCAGCCATAGTCCAAGCGCCAAGAATCCCAGGAATCCGACAAGAGTTTCCTTGCTTACAGGTGCCTCGTCTATTCCGGAATGATTATCACTCAATCCTGAGCGCAATTCATCTGCAAATTCCGGATCTGTCATCACGCGAGAGATCATAGCAGTGGCCTCGTCCACCGCGCAGTCAAGGCAATCTTGCCGCATATTCGGAATCACCGCCTCGCGGATAATCTGTCCGCACGTAATGTCGGGCAGCACACCTTCAGCGCCATAGCCCGTCTGAATCCTCACCTCACGGCTGTCAGGAGAGATGAGCAGCAGCACTCCATTGTCATTATCTTTCTTGCCCAGTCCCCATCTGGTGAAGACCTTCTCTGAGAAATCCTCTATTGTATAATCGCCGATAGAAGGCACCACCGCCACCGCCACTTCCGCCGTAGTCGAATCGCGCAGCGCCTGAAGGCGGGCGTTGATACGGCTTCGTATCTGAGCACTGAGCCGTCCCTCAGGGTCGGCCACATACTCATAGCGGTTAGCCAAATTAGGGTTAGTAATCTCCTCCGGCCTATAATCACGCGCTGAAACTGCAATCCAAGATAGGATTATAATCAAAAAAGTATATATCCTGCAATTCATCATCAATCAAATTTATTTCCCACCCACCCCAAAAAAACTCCAATCCCCCAACCCCAAAAACCAACTCCCCAACCTCATAACTTAACAACCCCACAACTTCACAACCTCACAACCCCTAAACCTCCGGCAAAGAATGCCCGTTGAGTGTACGGAAAAGGTCGAGTGCATACACATCAGTCATTGCCGACACATGGTCTACCACTCCCTGGAGCCTTGTATTGAGATTTTCCGACCTGACATCATACTGCTTCGGGACTTTCTCCAGCAGCAATCTGGAATATGCTTTCTCAGGAGCCATCACCGCTCCCACGAGATTCTCCATAAGATAGGTAATTATCCTGTTGCCGGCCAGATCAATATCTATTACCTCCGGCGCATTGTAGATCTTAGCCTGCGCCGTCTCGCTGCACTGGGCATATGCTTCGCTGAGGCGTCCTGGTATGTTGGCTGTCAGCGAGCCATGATAGTCACCCGCCAGAATCTCCTTCTCATGGTCTGTGAATTCCTTCGAGCATCCCCCTACAAGGGCTCCGATCACTTTCGAACGCATATATCCCACCTGTTCGTTGGGGTCGTCGAGTCTCTTCATCGATGTCATCATATGCTCCTGCTCCTTAGGCTCGAAGAAATTAAGCATCAAATCCTTCACTTCTGCCGTTGAGATGATCTTCAGCTTGTGGGCATCCTCAAGGTCCATTATCTGGTAGCAGATATCGTCGGCCGCCTCCATCAAGAACACGAAAGGGTGCCTCGCGTGGCGTCCATGTTCAATTTCCGGAATCCCCAGCTCCTCGGCCACTCTGAGATATGTCTCCTCCTCCGTCTCGAAATATCCGAACTTCCCTTTTTCTCCGGCAAGGATAGAAGAATGCGGATACTTCACCACCGAAGCCAGAGCACTGTAGGTCATCGCGAATCCCCCTTCCCGGCGTCCTTCAAACTTATGTGTCAGCAATCGGAAAGAATTGGCGTTTCCTTCGAAATGGGCGAAATCGCTCCATTGGTGAGGGGTGAGGAAAGGCTTCAGGGCGATTCCTTTTCCCTCGGTGAAAAAACTGGAAATGGTCTTCTCCCCGTTGTGGCCGAATGGTGGATTGCCCAGGTCATGTGCCAGGCACGCCGTGGCTACTATGTCGGCCATATCGCATAGGCGTGCTGTACGGAAGTCGTAGCCATATCGGTCGATGAGTATATTCGCCACCTCATTGGCCATAGATCGTCCTACAGACGAGACTTCCAGACTGTGGGTCAGTCGGTTGTGGACGAAAATAGAGCCGGGCAGAGGAAACACCTGGGTCTTGTTTTGCAGCCGGCGGAAAGGGGAAGAGAATATGAGTCGGTCATAATCCCGCTGGAAATCGGAGCGGGTATGTTGCTGCGGATCGTGGTATTGTTCCAGTCCGAGGCGCTTGTCAGATATGAGTCGGTTCCAGTCCATACTGCAAATTTAATCATTTTTTTGTTAAAAAGTCTTTAGGTATTGATTTTTTTTGTAATTTTGCGGAGTTTTTCTTATGACGTATGAACTGTATTGGTCAAAAGTATTGCTACGGCGGGGAGAAAGCATGGTTGCTGATGGTCTCCGTGATGCTTATAGTGCTGGTTTCCTGCGGTGGACGGGCCTCTGTGGCCGGGCTTGACGTGCCGAAACCTGAGGATAGCCAGTTTCATGTCGACAACGACATAGCCATGACGGTATGCTCTCTTGTCGACGCCGTCAGGGTCGGTGAGCGGCTTGACAGTGCCGACTATGGTTTTCATGGCATCCTGACCGATGGTCAGGGCACTCCGTTGTATACAGACATAGAGGGGAATCCCGGCGAATGGATAGTGAAAGTAGTCAGCGACGACGAAGCTCGGATCAGCAATCTTCATTTAGGCGACCTCATGACTGAGGATCTGCGCCACTACATCGTCAGTGCCTTAGGACTCAACAGTGCCGACCTTGTGACGGCCTACGTCAATCCTGCCGACGAGCAAGAATTTATATGGCTTTATGATATAGGCGACGTCCAAGTATCCTTCTCCGAAACCATAGTTAAGACCCCCTCCGACCTCGAAGGAATAATGATGTCCATCTCCGTCTTCCGCGCCTAATCCCAAAACCCCAAAACCCCCAAACCCCACAACCCAACAACCTCACAACCCCACAACTCCACAACTCCACAACTTCACAACCCCACAACTTCACAACTCCACAACTTCACAACCCCACAACCTCCCCCTTCAATATGTAATGCCCGAATCGGCAGTGCAGGCAGTCGTGGCGGTCGCAATACTCTTTGCGAAGATGGATCAGAGCTTGGGAGGTAGCCGCATCGTTTACGTTAAACCCTAATTGTTGCCAGCTCCTCACTATAGCATTGCGCTCCGGCGGAAGACTTGTCATAAGGGCCATGGCGGCTTCTTTCATCTCATGGTCAGAATGAAGCAGAGCATAGGCATAGAGTAGGGGAGCGGCCACATTGATCAGCAGCACGCTTATGCTTGGTTCTGAAAGTGAAGGGGGATTTGCCTCAGACTGAAAGTCCTCCCCAAATGTATACCGTCGGCTCCAATAGTGGTCTACTTGCCAGCGGAACAATGGACGCAACTCATCTTCATCCCCTTTGCTTTTCACGATTCTCTGAAGCAGGTCCGGTGTCGTCGCCATAGCCATAGCCAGGAGGGCGATGCGGCGGTAGGGGAGGTTTTGTGGGCGGGTGCGAGCAAACTTCCAGGCCGTGCGTGGGATAGGATGCATCGAATATTTGCGAGAGAGAAATTGATATTCCCTACACATCAGTTGATATCGCCTGTCTGTCTGGAAAGAAGTAGGATCGAGCAGACCTGCCTGCCCGAAAAATATAGCCTCCATCTGCAGGATATTGTCGGAATGGCGGCGCAGATGGTTGAGATCGATACTTTTAGCCAGCATTTCGAAGGGTACGCCGTTGAGTCCGAACCCTAATGCACGCGCCAAGGTGAGAAAGCAAGCAGCATTCCAGTCGCCGTTAGAGTTTCGGAGAGCATCCTCGATTCGCCGGGCCTTTGCCTGAAGACGTTCTATAGTCAGTGTCTCTATCCAGTCAGCACGCCGGATAGAGTCAATACGGTCGAGGCGAGCAGCGCAACGTATATCATTATTGGCATTGGTCAGATACGCGAAAGTCCGGTAGAAGTTTTCCGGGAGCTGCACCCGCATTTGAGGTATTTCCGAATTGTCGCGTCGGCGCCGAATGCTGGTGTCACTGAGAGCCACCACGTGGAGTATCACATTGTCATAGGCCGGATCCGTGTCATGTCCGTGGCGGTGCCAGTCGGAAGCCTTCATATGGATTTCGATATTCCCGGCCCAAGTCTTGCCGTCGATCTTGATTTTTGCATTGAAGAAGTCGGGTCCCGCATCCCTGTTAAGCACGCCCGGATCAAGAATCCTTACGGCGCGTCCGTCATCCAGAGGGAATGAAAGTCCAAACATCCGACATTGCCAAAGCAGCTGAAATATCTCCTCCATTGTTAGGTTGTTAGGTTGTGGAGTTGTTAGGTTGTGAGGGTGTTAGGTTGTGGAGTTGTTAGGTTGTGAGGGTGTTAGGTTGTGGAGTTGTTAGGTTGTGGGGTTGTTAGGTTGATGATAGGGAGTGGTCGGATGCGGCTTTTGGAGATACCCTATTAATCCTTTGATCATTCTGGAAATGCTTCCAATGCGATTGATAAAGTCATTGATAATGGAATCGTCGATATATCCTAATCTGCTGCACAAAATTAATTGAGTTTCTATCTCTGCCAGAGATCCCTTTGAAATT
The DNA here is from genome assembly GCA_964432215.1 of uncultured Sangeribacter sp. GTDB lineage: Bacteria > Bacteroidota > Bacteroidia > Bacteroidales > Muribaculaceae > Lepagella. Next base: position 7,293 of record CAYSMP010000069.1, on the reverse strand, counting down.
GAAAGAAAATGAATGAATTCTTTTGAACTGTTTCTGCTTTGGCCCTCTGCTATATTTGAAGGAACAGATATTGCTGCGCGACGTAACTGATCACACAGACCGAATCGTTCTTCTGCGGGAAGAAGACGAATCAATCCGTATATATCAAAAACAAAGTCCATTGATTGTTTCCATACGTCCAGTTGTTTGAAATCACTCGTCTTCATTTTGTATAAATTTTAGAGATATTAAAAAATACCTTTCTGTCTCTCCCTCTTACATTATCCTCACAACTTACATTATCCTCACAACCTCACAACCCCACAACTCAAAAACTATAAGAAACGCGGAAATCTATAGTTGGGAATACGGGTATTGCTTTCATCAGATTCATATAGTTGCCCACTTTGCCGCGCAGATCCTTCAGATCGTTAAGCACAGTGCCATCATGGGTCGTCACCTTGGGCGCCCCGCCCCAGAACTGCATGCCCGCATCAAACGAAGCCTGCCACTTCCCGTCGGGGCTCAATGCACCTCCATAGCCAAACCCTAAATAGGGGCGGAACCGGTTTACCTTTGCCTTCGCTTTCACAGTGCCGTCCTTATCCGGCATCATCATATATGGAGTGCCGTCTTTGTAGTCGCCTACGTGCACCCCTAAGCGTCCAAGCTCAAGAAACTTATCATGAAGCTCCATCCCCACTTCCGGATCAAGATAAATATCGCCGAAGATAGGATTGTCGATTACGTAGTCCAAATAGTCATCATCAGCATATATCTGGTAGAGGCGGTCATACATATTGAGCGCAAGCAGCGAAGGCATCTCATTCATATAGTTGACGCTCGTCCCCATCGAATTTCCTCCAATGAAGAATCCCGCCGTCAGGTGCCAGTGTGTATCCTTGAAGGGGTAGACGTCTACGAGCAGGCGGAAAGTAGTCATTGTTGGCTTCGACTCCATCCTGATTTCCTTGTCGATCGTCATTCCGCTCATATTATACATCAGGTCTTGTATAGTGCTGAATTTGTCGTTGACCTTTCCGTCTACATAGCTGTCCATGCTGAATGTCATCGGAATGGAGAATGGGGGCATCCAGTCGAAACCCACGCGGAGCTTAGTCCACTTTGTCATTGGCGATGCCAGCTCCAGGCCAAGCCCTGTTGTGCCGATATTGGCCGCAACCTCCAGACGGTTGAATACATCATGACGGTTCATTTTCTCGATTATTGACTCCGGTCTATCGGCCGGTCCCTGCACCTTCGTAGAGAAATTCATCTGTGAAAGTTGGGCCGATACAGTAGCCGGCAAAAGAGCTGCTATTAGCGCTATGGCGTTGATTATTGTTTGCTTCATAATGTAGTGTGCAATTATTGACGATGCAAAAATAACTAAATTTTTTCAAACTTTGGTAATAAAAGGAGATAAAACGGAAAAATATCGTGTGCTCATGGATAATTTTATACTTGAAAGTGTTTAAACATAGAAGAAATATAAAGAAATGAAAGATACAGGCAGAAAAAGTGGAAGTCAGCATATGCGGGGAGGGTGGGAACCCGACCGCATTCTTCGTCGTGAAAATAAAGGTGATTCATCCATGGGGCTGATGGAGTTCATGAGCCGGATGCTCCCGGATGCCAAGCGCGGCGACCTTAAGAAATGGTTGAAATATGGTCATTTCTCCATCGACGGTCAGGTGACAACCGCCTTCGACGCCCTTGTGGAGCCGGGATCGGAGGTTGCTCTCAATTTCACCCGCCCCTTCGTTGTCTTCCGCCACCCGAGACTCAAGCTCGTCTATGAAGACGACGACATTCTTGTGGTCGACAAAGGCTATGGCCTCCTCTCAGTAGGCACCGACTCCTCCAAGAAGAGCCATGTAGAGACAGCCTATAGCATACTGCGAGATTACGTCAAGTCAAAACATCCCTCCAACAAAGTATTCATTGTCCACCGTCTTGACCGCGACACGTCCGGACTGATGGTGTTTGCCAAAACGTATGAAGCCAAGGAGGCCCTGCAGCACAACTGGAACAATATGGTGCTCGAACGCCGCTATGTAGCCTTGCTTGATGGCGAACTGGGGCAGGATAGCGGAGAGTATCGCAGCTATCTTGCAGAAACCTCGCAGCATGAAGTGTACTCTTCCGAAGAGCCGGGCGAAGGAAAACTTGCAGTCACTCGTTATCGTGTACTGCGCAGAGGCAAAGGGCACACATTGGCCGAGTTCTCTCTCGACACGGGAAGAAAGAATCAGATAAGGGTGCATGCCCGCGACCTTGGATCCCCTATCATGGGAGATAAGCGTTATGGCAACGGCAGCGGACCCTTGCATCGCCTTGCCCTTCATGCCGAAACCTTAAGATTTGCTCACCCCGTAAGCCGCAAAGACATGAATTTCACAAGCCCCATCCCCCCCCAATTCCTAAAATTCGTATAATATAGCACTCCAACCCCACAACCTCACAACCCCACAACCTCACAACTCAACAACCCCCAATATGTCTGACCATTTCGACTATATGCCCAAGCCAGAAGGCTGGGTCCCCCCTGTGCCGGAGCCTCCGAAAGAAGATGCTTCCGAGGCGGAGCCTGCATCTGCCCCCAAGCCCGTAGAGCAAGCGCAGCCTGCCACAGACTCCCCTGAGCAGCCGGAAGACTTTACTCCGGCAGAGAGAGTCATCACGCGCTGTGCCAACGTCATCTCATGGGTCTTTGTCCCGCTGCTGATGCCGGTCTATGGCATCATACTCATTTTCGCACTCTCTTTTCTGAGATTTAACCCATTTCAGACGAAATTAGTCTTCACTCTGATAGTCTTCGGAGCCAATTTCTTGCTTCCCATGCTTTTGGTGCTGCTTCTCAAGAAATTGGGAATGATACAAGATATAGGGCTCAACGGACGTAAGGAGCGTCTTATCCCATACATAATCACTATCGTATGCCTTGGCGGAACAGGCCTCTTTCTCTATCTCAAGATGGCGCCTGTCTGGGTGGCCATGTTCTATGCCGGAGGAGCCCTTGCCGGACTCATCAACCTTATTGTCAACTTCCGCTGGAAGATAAGCGCACATGCAGCGGGAATAGCCGGATTGGTGGCCATGCTCATTCAGGTGATAAAGGAGGGTCCTGCTGCCGATGGGATGGTCTGGTGGATTGTCGGGGCCATCGTCACCGCAGGATGTCTTGGGAGCGCACGCATATGGCTCGGACGCCACACCCTGATGCAGGTCCTTGCCGGGACAGCCGTAGGTTTCCTCAGTGTCTGGTCTCTCTCGCTTATCTAATGCATAATGCATAATTCATAATGCATAATTTTGAGATTTGGTATTTTTTTATTAATTTCGCATCATAAAAATAGTAACTCGCATACGATAATGCATTCTGCATTATGAATTATGCATTAAACAATAAATTATGGCACAAGAAAACCAAAACCAGAATCAGCTTCAGATCCAGCTCCGTCCCGAAGTAGCCGACGGCAAATACTCCAACCTTGCAATGATTGGCCACGGCCCCAATGAGTTCCTTATCGACTTCATCTTTGCAGCTCCCGGTATGCCCCAGGCTCCCGTGGTAAGCCGCATCATCATGAGCCCTGAAAACGCAAAGCAGCTTATGTATGCTCTGACCGACAACGTACAGAAGTATGAGGCAAAATTTGGTGAGATCGTACGCAAGGACGCAAAGGGTGGCATGAAGCAGAACCCCTTCAGCAACAACTGATCGTTACCGGTTTGACAATCGTCTTCGACGGTTTAGGTATATCGGGACGCGCGGACGCACGAGCCGTGCGTCCCTACCTTTATTCTATCCCCATCTCCACAACTCCACAACCCCACAACTCCACAACCTCACAACCCCACAACCTCACATGCTCTACATCTACAACACTCTCAGCCGCATGAAGCAACCGTTCAAGCCTCTCCATGAGGGGCGTGTCGGCATGTATGTCTGTGGCCCTACCGTCTACGGCGACGCGCATCTTGGACATGCACGCCCCGCAATCACTTTCGATATTCTATTCCGCTATCTCCGCCATCTCGGCTATAAAGTGCGCTATGTACGCAACATCACCGATGTAGGCCACCTTGAGCACGACGCCGACTCCGGAGAAGACAAAGTGGCAAAGAAGGCACGCCTTGAGCAGCTCGAGCCTATGGAAGTGGTGCAGTACTATCTCAACCGCTATCATCACGACATGGAGGCTCTCAATGTGCTACCTCCCAGCATCGAACCCCATGCCTCCGGCCACATCATCGAGCAGATCGAATACGTCAAGAAGATCCTTGAAGCCGGCTACGCATATGAGAGCCAAGGCTCTGTCTATTTCAACGTGGCAAAATACAACGCCGACCATCACTATGGCAAACTCTCCGGCCGCAATATCGACGACCTTCTTTCTACCACCCGCGAACTCGACGGTCAGGATGAGAAACGAAATCCACTCGACTTCGCCCTCTGGAAGAAAGCAGCTCCGGAGCATATCATGCATTGGCCGTCTCCCTGGAGTGAGGGTTTCCCTGGATGGCATCTCGAATGCTCCACGATGGGGGAGAAGTATCTTGGCGAAGAATTCGATATCCATGGTGGCGGCATGGATCTCATGTTCCCGCATCATGAGTGCGAGATAGCGCAGAGCGTGGCCGCCAAAGGTCATGACACAGTGCGCTACTGGATGCACAACAATATGATCACTATCGCCGGAAAGAAGATGGGCAAGAGCTACAACAATTTCATCACCCTCGAACAGTTCTTCAACGGCGATCATCCGTTGCTCACCCGCCCTTACTCTCCGATGGTGATACGCTTCTTCATCCTTCAGGCGCAATACCGGAGCACTGTCGACTTCTCCGACGCAGCTCTTCAGGCAGCCGAGAAGGCTCTTGAGAAGATGCTCGACGGCTATCGCCGTCTGCAGGCTCTCGTGCCGGCCGAAAAATCGAGCGTAGAGCTTCCTGATTTCGCAGCAAAATGCTATGAAGCTATGGACGACGACCTCAACACCCCGATGGTGATCGCCGAACTCTTCGACGCATGCTCATATATAAATAAGGCTACCGATGGACAGATCACTCTTGATGCCGCCGACATCGACAAACTGAAAAATCTCTTCCGGACATTCTTGGTAGATCTTCTCGGCATACGTGTAGAGACAGCAGCCGCTGACAGCAATACCGCTCAGACCAAAGCCTTCGAAGGAGCTGTCGACCTGCTGATGGATGTGCGCAAGAACGCCAAGGCAGCCAAAGACTGGGCTACCAGCGACTTCATCCGCGACCGTCTGGCCGAGCTCGGTTTCGACGTCAAAGACACCAAGAACGGTGTAGAGTGGAAAATAAAGTAGTAAGCGCACTCCGTGCGCGTCAACGCGCGAGTGAGAGTAACTTAGTGTCAAAATATGTCTAAATACAACTATAAGAGACGCCGGTCATCCGTAGCCCGGGCCGGAAATGTAAATATTGGCGGCAGCAACCCCATCCGCCTTCAGTCGATGTGCAACACCAATACCAACGACACTGAGGGGAGCGCAGCGCAGTCGTTGCGGATTGCGGAGGCGGGTGGTGAACTCGTGCGCCTGACTACCCAGGGAGTAAAGGAGGCCGCCAATATGGCCAATATAAAGAAGGCTCTCCTTGAGTCAGGCTGCAGCGTCCCACTCGTTGCCGACGTGCATTTCAATCCTAATGCAGCATTTGAGGCCGCTGGAACTTGCGACAAGGTCCGCATCAATCCCGGAAATTTCGTCGATGCGGCACGCACATTTCAGAAGCTTGAATTCACCGATGAAGAGTATGCTCAGGAGTTGGATAAGATACGCTCCAAATTTGTGCCGTTCCTTAATATATGTAAGGCCAACGGCACATGTGTGCGGCTCGGTGTCAACCATGGTTCACTCTCCGACCGTATCATGAGCCGCTATGGCGACACTCCTGCCGGTATGGTGGAGGCAGTGATGGAGTTCCTGCGTATTGCCCGTGAGGAGGATTTCGACAATATCGTCATCTCCGTCAAGGCATCCAATGTCATCGTGATGGTTGCCACAGTGCGTCTGCTTGTGGAGACTATGAAAAAGGAGGGGATGCATTTCCCGCTCCATTTGGGAGTGACCGAAGCCGGCGACGGGGAAGACGGGCGCATCAAGAGCGCCGTGGGGATCGGCACGCTGCTCTCCGAAGGAATCGGCGATACTATCCGCGTGTCGCTCAGCGAAGATCCTGAAGTTGAGATTCCTGTGGCCCGAAAACTCCGCGATTACGTTGCCGCCCGTGCCGGTCATGAAGAAATTCCGGAGCCGGAGAAGGTGCTTCCCGGAAATGCCCGCGACTATGCAGTGAAACTTCCCTATGCAGAGTTCCCGGTTATGGATGTCGACTTCTCTCTCCAGCCCGATTGGCATTATGTTTCGACAGCTATGGAGCCTGCTCTCTATGGCGATGAGCTCCCTGTCGTGCTGACCACTTCATCCGACAATCGTCCCGGCGCATTCATGAGCTGGATCGATCGTTTCGTGGCGCTGGGTGGGAAAAATCCTGTGATTGTCATGATGGGATTCCTGACCACAAATCTTGAAGATCTTCAGGTAGAGGCATCCGCCGACTTCGGCCCGTTGCTCTTGAGCGGATATGCATCCGGCATCGGTATCGTGGCTTCTGAGAAGTTTACCAAGGAAGAAGTGCGCAATGTGGCTCTCGGCATCCTTCAGGCCGCACGCCTCAGGATTTCTAAAACTGAGTATATCGCCTGTCCCGGCTGCGGGCGCACTCTGTTTGATCTTCAGAAGACATTGGCAGAGGTTAAAGCTCACACTTCCCACCTTAAGGGTCTCAAGATTGGAGTGATGGGGTGTATTGTCAACGGACCTGGTGAGATGGCAGATGCCGACTACGGATATGTAGGAGCCGGCCCCGGACGTGTCTCCATATACAAAGGAAAGAGGCTCGTCAAGAAAAACATCCCGACAGAAGAGGCTCTTCCTGCCCTTCTGGAGCTGATAAGCTCGGAAGAGTCTTCTTGCTCCTTATAAACTAAATGTGAAATTTTTGTTATTTTTATCCGAACATTATCAGAAAACCTTTGTTATAGCTTTGTAGGTGGAAAAATTTTTTCATATTTTTTGTAAAATTTGAAAATTTATATTAATTTTGCAGTCGTTTATATAGAATGTCGCAGGGCTAATGGTCAGACTTGCATACTGTATGGTAGTGTCAGGTATGATAGATAGATTCCACTTAAATATAATATATAGACTAACAATTACATAATTATCAATAACTTAAAATTACCAGAGATGATGAAGAAAGTACTCTATGGAG
>CAYSMP010000068.1:0-18603 GCA_964432215.1 uncultured Sangeribacter sp. | reverse complement strand
CTTGGCGTTGGTTTGGACCCAACGATAAAATCACCCTCGATATGCTCCGCCAGATTGGAGTGGAGGGTATCGTGACAGCACTCCATCATATACCCAATGGCGAGATATGGAGTGAAGAAGAAGTAAACAAGATGAAAGACTACATCGAAAGCCATGGACTCCGTTGGAGCGTGGTCGAGAGTCTTCCCGTCAGTGAGTCAATTAAATATGGCGGTCCTGACCGCGACGAACTGATCGAGAAATACAAGGTGAGCCTCGCAAATCTCGGAAAAGCAGGAGTGAAGACAATATGCTACAATTTTATGCCCGTTCTTGACTGGGCACGCACAGATCTCGAATATCCCAATCCCGACGGCACTTCAAACCTTTACTTCAACCGTGCTGAGTTCGCCTATTTCGACATCAACATCCTCAAGCGTGAAGGTGCTGAGAAAGACTATGATGAGGAGACTCTGCGCCGCATGCGCGAGGAAGTTGCCCCCCGCATGGATGCTGAGGCAGAGAAGCGACTGGTAGACAATATCATAGTCAAGACCCAGGGCTTTGTTAATGGCAACATCTCTGAGAAAGACCTCAAACCTGTTGAGAAGTTCCGCTCCCTTCTTGACCTTTACAAGGGTATCGATGCTGACCACCTCCGTGCCAACATGGCATATTTCCTCAATGCCATCATGCCGGTTTGTGACGAATACGATATCAATATGTGTGTGCATCCGGACGATCCTCCGATGCCTATCCTCGGTCTGCCTCGTATCGTGACATGCGATGCCGACATCCAGGCATTCCTCGATGCTGTTCCGAATCCACATAATGGTTTGACATTCTGTGCCGGTAGCCTAAGTGCAGGAGCACACAATGATGTGCCCACACTTGCAAAGAAATACGCCGACCGCACTCACTTTGTGCATGCCCGCATCTGTCAGCCCCAGCCAAATGGCGACTTCAAGGAGTCTTCTCACCTTGATCCGCGTCTAATTGACGTAATAAGAACCTTCGAGACAGTCCGTCCCAATGTCCCGATGCGTGTTGACCATGCTCCATTGATGCTCGGCGATGAGAAAATGGGTTACAATGCAGGATATTCATTCCATGGACGTATGCTTGCTCTCGGTATGGTGGGAGGCATAATGGCAACTGTAAACGCAGAAAAATAAGATTAGACAATGAAAAAATTCACAAAAGAAGAAGCACAGGCATGGGTCGACAGTCGCGCTTGGGCCAAAGGTCTCGACTTGAAGGCCGATGCTACTATAGATGCAGTGGAGTTTGCTGAGCAGTATGCTGCAAATCCGGAACTCTGGGATGCTCTTTTCGCTTGGATAAAAGATACTGATTTGAATACTGTAGCTGCAGGTAAGCATGACATCGTGCCAGGACGTCTTTGGGTAAATGTCCTCGAATACACTCCGAAGAGTGCAGAAGACACCAAGATTGAAAGTCACGAAAATTTCATCGACCTTCAATATACTTTTGTCGGCGATGAACTGATGGGTCTTGCAGGTCACGTAATCCCTACTGGTCCATATGATCCTGTCAAGGACAAGACCAACTACATTACGGATGAAAAAATCTCTTACGTTCCTGCTCCCAACGACACTTTCTTCCTTTATTTCCCGAAAGACATGCATCAGCCTTCTGTACGTGCTCACGAAAATGCCGGTCCGAGCCGCAAAGTTGTCGGTAAAATCGAATACGCCAAATGATCAACTTTTTTGCGTTAGTGTATGATTAAGGGATGAGGTCATTGATGACCTCATCCCTTAATCATACACTCGACTTTCGCTTGCGAAAAATTGAGTAAGCAATTGAAGTTGTTTCGACTTATTTTTTTATTAAGATTTCGTCAGGTTTCCGAGCAGATTTTTCTTCATGAAGAAGGAGCGATGCGGGCATCGTGACTGATGAATGAAGGGAAAGATGCCGGAAAGATGGCGGAAGATTAATAAAAAGAATCTTTGTTTTCATAAATTGAGTTAATTTTGTATTCGTAAATAAGTCGAAACAACTTCATTATGTATTTCTACTTAATTCCTGCTTTGCATTGTTTGAGAAGCTCATAAAGGATAGGATCACTATACGCAGGATTGGCAAGTGTTATTTCAAACATCTTCCTGATTGTATTTTTGTCTTGGTCAGATACTTCATAATCCTCCATGTTGCCTACTAGTTTATAAGCCTTGGTAGCAAGAGCTATACGAGTCTTTGTATTTGCATCTTTGAGCCCGTTGAGACAAGCCATCACCATCTCAAACCAGGATTGCTGGGAGTCGCTATCCGATACATTTTTATTTACCTTATCCATTTCTCTGAGCCAGTCGATTTGGCGTTGACGTTCTGCCTCTTGCCGATATTCAGACGTGGTTGCATAGTTTATTATTATCTTCCCTTTGATCACTCCATCTTCCTCCTTATAGTTGAAGCCATACGCATATCGGTGTGCACCCTTAGGATCTTCTGATTTCGATGTTGCAAACAAGGAATATATATAATTATAGTAAGGCTCATCAATAGGAATTGAAGCATTACCTCCTTCTCCTGAATAGAGTTCAATCTGACTGCTATCTTCGATGTTTTTGCCTCTTTTGACCACATAAGCCATCGTCTCATCATTCTCAAAAGCCTCTAATACATTCTTTATAAGATTCTTTTTGTTGGCCGGGATGACAAAATTATAGATGTCGTCTTGTCCTGTTTTCAGTTTGGTCTTTGGATCTTTACCGGAATAATGGTGTTCCGAGATTTCTGCTCCTTGACAATTGATGATTGCATCAAATGCCGATTTAATATGGGTTTGCGCAGAAGCCGCTATTGGCGCTACGGCAGCCAAAAGGCAAATTAGTCTGATTGCTATTGTCTTCATATGGTTGTGGTTTATTCGATTATTGTTATGTTCTCATCATTCATCCCACTGATAAATTCCCTCATTGCATAGTATTCGTCGACATAGATTTCCGCGTCATGCTGGATGATTGCATCCTCAATTTCTTCTTGCTGCTGGCGTAGATATTCGTCGACATCAATCTCCTCCTCATCTTCCATTTGATGTGCTTCAACAGCTTTAAGCGGACCTGTTGCTATGGCTGGAGTGGCAGATTTCTTGAATTCTTTTTGTATTGGCGTAGTCTCTACGTAAGGAGTTTTGGTTGTATCTCCGTTGTCTTTTTGGCTCTTTGGTGTCGTGGGCTTTGCCACTTCAGCCATTTGTTGCTCATATTCTCTTGTGATAGTATGGTCTATGATCTTGGCAATTAATCCGGATGCCACTATCACTCCCAGGAAAATTGCAGCCACTCGCATGAATCGTCTCGTCAGCGATGGTTTAGGCTTGATCCGATGGCGGAACAGTTTCCATTCTTGTGCGACATCATATTCTTGCTGCGGGGCAAAAGCGCCACTTAGGATGGCAGACGCCTCATATATATCCTTCAACTCATCGTCAAGCAAAATCATGTCCAATTCCTCGTCTGACAAGGATGCAGGAGCATCAAGCATCTTGGCGATCAATATGTCTTTCTGTTCTTCTGTCATGAGTTGCCGGTTTTGAAGTGAGTTCTTAATTTTTTTAACGCTGTTACGATATATTTATTGATTGCAGCTACTGATACTCCAAGATTCGCAGCTGCATCTTTGTAGCTCAGACCTTCGGTATAGATTTTCTCTACTGCTTGCTGTTCTCGAGATGTAAGCAAACGCTCCACAGCTGTTTTTACTTCTTCAGTGCGCTGCTCGTAGTCAAAATCTTCAGGTGGTGGCTCAAGCATAAGTTTCAACTTGACCTTTTCGCGCACATCAAGTTTTCTTATCCTGCTTAAACTTGTATTCCTGACCGAACGAAGTATATATGCGCTCGGATTGTCAACCTTGCTGTCCGACTCCCAAAGTTTTAGAAACACTTCATGCACCACATCCCTTGCCTCATCCTCTTCATGAAGTAGGCTCATAGCCAACCTCATAGAAGCCGGAAAGCATTGTATGTAAAGAGTCTCAAACTCCGAAGTGGAATACTGCATCTTAATCTCGTTTATCTATAAGACAATCCAATCCCCACTTTCATTACCTCAATAAAGAAAAAATTCATCTTCGCGATAAAGATCCACGGCGACCTTAAAAAGAAAAAGTATTGGATTTTGATATGCAGGCTTTTTTTTGTAACTTTGCAGAAATCATCAATACACAACAGAAATGTTTCTAAGCATAGATAATTTCAAGTCGATAGAGCATGTCGCCGGATTGGATATTTCTAATCTGTCAGTGTTTGCCGGTGTAAATAGCAGTGGCAAAAGTTCTGTTATTCAGGCATTGCTTTTGATTAAGCAAACTCTGAATTCCACTACAAGTGAGATCCTTAATCTCAACGGCCCTTATGTCTATGCAAATTCTCTCCTTGACTTGATTCATAATAAGAAGGGAGGCGCTATTAAGTTCGCCTTATCCTTGGCTGGCTGCGAGCTTGTAGATACGGCGATACAGGAATTTGTGAAAGAGGGTGATGTTATAGTTGATAGATTGAGTTTGGCAGTTTCGTTTAAAGTGAAAAATGATGGATCCTATATAGTCTCGGAATTTAGACTATTGCTTTATCTATCAAATGGACTACGAATAGAGAGGGGTTTGACATGGCGTCCGGTAAAAAAAGTATATGATCTTATTGAAGATGGTAAGATATTTAGAGATATTGTTGTTGATGGTTATTCCTTTATAAATTTTTTCCCAGTCTTTGTTAGATATGCAGATAAATCTCTTGATCTTTCCATAATGAAAGCGACAAGAGAGACGCTTGTTAGAGTGTTGGAAAGAGTGTCTTATATAGCACCCTTGAGAGTAGCTCCTGTCTTGGCAAGGACCTACCATACTGAGGTGGAAAATCGCTTTGTATTGCCAGACGGAGAGAATACGAGATTTATCCTTGACCGTATAAGTCAAGATAATAAGGAAGAGTTTGCTATTGTGAAGGAATGGATTTGCAATAGATTTCAATTGGCCCATGAGATTAATGTAGTCAAGGAACCAGGCAAAATGTATCGAGTTGTTGTGACTACAAATGAAGGTGTCAAGGTTGACCTTGTGCATGTCGGCTTCGGTCTTAGTCAGATACTTCCAATAGTTACTCAAGGGAGCATTTCGAAGCCAGGGGCTCTGATGATTGTGGAGGATCCTGAAGTGCATATGCATCCGAGCATCCAAGCTTCAATGGCGGACTTCTTCATATATTTGTGTTTGAAGAAAAACGTGAATGTACTGGTAGAAACTCATAGCGACCATTTTATTACGCGTCTCAGAAGAAGGGTAGCGGAAAAGGTGATATCTCCAGAAAAGTTGCATTTAGTTTTTGTAGAGCATGAGAATGGTGCAAGTGAATATCAGACTATTCCCATGTCTTCTAATGGTAGACTTGAAGGCATTATGCCTAAAGGATTTATGGATTCACTCGACAATGATTTTAGGGCTATTATATTAGCTAATAAAAAATGAGAATATCTATAGCTCCCTATTTGCCAATAATTTTAAATCAAGAAGAAAATTCTTTGGCATTTGAAAATCTTAGCCTTCTTGATCTTCCTCAATACGTTACGCTATATGTGAACAGAGATTGGAATGAAATTCTTTTGGACAGCAATTCACCACACTCTTGTTTTCAATCTGTGTCTTTCGCCCACTCCTGTAAAAAAAGCCCTCGGCTCCGATTGAAGCCGAGGTATGAGTCGTGTTTGTTATTCCGATATAATCTATTTCGTGCTTTTGGTTGCAGATATAGAGAGGGTGTAGGTTGTTCCATCGATATTTACTTTCGGATGATTGTAGACAATTTTTCCTACTTTTGTGATGGTGAACTTTACACTTGGAATACGCGTATGAGTCAATGTGAATGAACCATCTTTATTTTTCTTAACTTTAAAAGTCTCTTCCGAGTCAAAGAATGATTCATTATCTTCCAGAATTTCTGCGGTTACAATGTCTTCATCTTTTGGTGTGATGATGATCTTCATTGAGGCAATAATCTCTGGATCTTCTCCATCTGTAGTAAGCGTTCCTTGCCCCGAATATACTCCCTCTATGAGTTCAGATGATGTTTTCCTTTTACTTTCTCTATGGTAGAACAGCAGACGGTGAATAGAAGGATCATCATCGTCAAGAAAATTTCTTTATAGTTTCTCATGATAAGTCAATTTATTGATAATAATAAATAAAATGCTTTTAAAATAAATATGAGAGTGCCGGATTTTCTTGCGGTCATAATGAGCGCAGAAATGGCATATACACGAGAAGATGTTGTTATTGAGTATACGCTAAGTGCCTTTCATCGATTTAAGTGAAGTGGGCAACCTCAAGACCACTGGAAGAGGAGGTATTTTGTAATTTGAGTGGCTACCTATAACATTAGGAATAATAAAACGTTCTAATTACATACAGAATGTTTTCTTAAACATATGCTTATGGAGACGATAATAAACATAGCCGGTTATGGTGCCGCACTTTGCATGATCTTCGGATATCTCCCGCAGGCGATCGCTACTATCCGCACACGAGACACTGACGGCATTGCTATGCCTACTTTTCTGATGTTAGGACTCGGTTCGGTACTGTTTGTCGTCCAAGGAATACTCCTCGGTAATATTCCAATTGTAATAACCAATACTATAGCCACAATCTGCTCCGTAATCATCTTCGCCATAAAGATCCACAACGACCGCAAAAAGAAAAAGTAAAATTTCAGATGAAGATACTTGTTACCGGAGCATCCGGGATGTTGGGAGGATATCTGCTTCCGATACTGAAAAAAGAGGATAACGTCGTGACTTCTCTTCAGCGTCATGACGCTGACATAATATGCGATTTGACTAAGGATACACCCGATTTTGGACAAAAGACATTCGATCTTGTTGTTCATGCTGCCGGATCTCACGATGAGACAGATGCCTTGGATCTGAATCTTGAAGGCACTCGCAGACTTCTCGAATCCTTGGATGCAAATCCACCAAAAGAATTTGTCTACGTGTCGAGCTGGGAAGTCTATAGTCCCGACTCAGGCGAAGAAGTCAAGGAAGACCATCAACTTTGGGCCTCTACAAAAGTCGGGCAATCAAAAGCCCGCGCTGAAGATTTGGTAGGGAAATGGTGTGCCGAGCATGACGTCCTCCTTACTATTGTACGTCCTGCCCGTATGTTTGGAAAAGGCGTCAAAGGAGAAATGAAAGTTCTCTTCAATGACGTAGTAAATAGTCGGTATATTCATGTACGTGGCAACGACGCAAAACTTAGCCTCATTTGTGCTTCCGACGTAGCCGAGGCAATCACAATGCTTCATTCAGTAGGTGGAATCTACAACATCGCTGATGGCATAGGAGCTAAGTGGATAGACTTGGCTGAAGCCATGAGTTCCAACTCCGGTGCTATGAAGCGGCAGACATTTCTCCCCAAACAGTGGGCGGATGCCGCTTGGAAATTTGCCTCTTGGATTCCTGCTGTCAAAGCCTCTTTGCCACCTGAGATTTTGGCAATGAGAAGTAAGACTTTGACACTTTCGGTGGAAGCTTTAAAGAGTGCTTTACCCAATTGGACCCCCTATCCGACAATAGAGGTAATAAGCCGTGAAAATAAGAACTACCCGTATGTCGATTAATAGATTTTCGACAGACTGTTTGCAAGTCAAACAGTGTAGTTAGCGCACTCCGGGCGCGTTAATGCGCATGGGAGGTTACAATACATGTGATATCTAAATTGAAAACCATTGGCTATGATAAAAAATATTATCGACAGTATTGCATCTTTCGGTAAGGTTTTGCTTCTCTCCAAGCGCCCCTCTTCTGCTGGTACGCCAAAAAGTGAGCCTTTAATCATAATGGGTAACGGACCTTCTCTTCGAGACACGATTGCCAACCATTCCGACATTTTGCAGGGCTCCAAGACTCTTGCCGTCAATTTCGCCGCAAATGCCGACAGCTATTTTGATTTGAAACCTGATATTTATGTCCTTGCCGATCCTCATTTCTTCCGTACAGAACAGGATGGAAAATCATCGGATCCTAACGTTGTAAGGCTTTGGGATAATATCGCGTCGACTGATTGGCCGATGACTCTTTATGTGCCCTGCAAGGCTATGATTTCTGATAAAATAAGAAAAAACGGTAATATTACCGTTAAGAAATATAATCTCACTCCCGGTGAGGGATTGGCCCGACCTATCCATTGGCTCTATAAGAAGGGCCTCGCGATGCCTCGACCACGCAACGTATTGATAGCATCGATAATGTTGGCTCTCAGGGAAGGTTACCGCGATATTCGTATTGTAGGGGCCGACCATACATGGAGCCGAGACTTATGGGTCGACGACAAGAACCGTGTCATATCAGTGCAGAAACATTTCTATAAAGATAATGACAAAGAGTTTGAACGCGTGGCTCAGGAATATGCCGGCTATCATCTCCACGACATTCTCAATAGCCTCACGATAGCTTTCCGCTCCTACCATCAAATAGCGGAATATGCTCAAAAAATCGGAGCAACTGTCACTAACTGCACTCCGGGAAGTTTTATTGATGCATTTCCCCGTGCTCAACTTTAAAAGAGAAAACGCTGACAATGATGAAAACGCAGAAACCGACTACAAAGCAGGGTCTTGTGGCTCTGTCTCCAATGGTGGTCTTTCTTGTCCTTTATGTAGTGGTCTCCGCACTGATCGGAGATTTTTATAAGATACCAATTTCCGTAGCGCTGCTGGTAGCTTCGATTTGGGCTATTGTCATTTACCGCGACAGACCGTTGAAAGATCGAATTGAGACATTTTCAAAAGCCGCAGCCAATAGCGATATCATATATATGATATGGATCTTCGTATTGGCAGGAGCGTTTGCTTCTGTTGCGAAGGCTATAGGAGCAGTAGACGCTACGGTAAGTTTTACGCTAAATATTTTTCCTCCTCAATATATAGTGCCTACTCTCTTCGTGGCATCATGTCTGATCTCTTTTTCGATTGGCACTTCTGTCGGTACCGTCGTGGCATTGACGCCATTGGCTGCCGAGCTTGCCGCTACAGAAGGAGGCAATGTTGCATTTTTTGTTGGTGTGGTGCTTGGAGGGGCTTTTTTCGGCGACAATCTTTCCTTCATTTCCGACACTACTATAGCTGCTACCCGGTCGCAGGGATGTTCTATGCAGGATAAGTTCAAGGTCAATCTTTGGATAGCACTTCCGGCAGCCATTACGACTCTTGCCTGCTATATGCTGTTCGTGCCCGAAGTAGCAATAACGGAAGTACCCTCATCAGGCTCTCCTTGGTTGATGCTTCCATACGTCGTAGTCATTGCCACTGCTGTCTGCGGCGTAAATGTTACTCTTGTCTTGACTGCCGGGATTTTGTGCGCTGTCTTGCTGGGCTTCATCTATGGGGTGAGTCTTCTTGATATGGCAGGATTTGCCGGTGCCGGTATCGACGGTATGGGCGATCTT
The DNA here is from genome assembly GCA_964432215.1 of uncultured Sangeribacter sp. Classification (GTDB taxonomy): domain Bacteria; phylum Bacteroidota; class Bacteroidia; order Bacteroidales; family Muribaculaceae; genus Lepagella. The sequence goes on along the minus strand of CAYSMP010000068.1, from coordinate 9,156 downwards.
ATAATTATCACCCTTCTTGCTTCAGGTATGCTTGGAGTGATTAAGGCGTGTGGAGGTATCGACTATATCCTCCGTGTGATGACCGCACGCATATCCGGACTCCGGGGAGCGCAAGCCACCCTGGCTGTCCTTGTGGGGATAGTAAACCTCTGTACGGCCAACAATACCGTGGCTATCATTACAGTCGGTGGACTTGCTAAAGACATTTCCCAACGGTTCGGAGTTGATCCGCGTAAAAGTGCTTCTATTCTTGACTCAGCTTCCTGTGTAGTGCAGTGCTTGATTCCATATGGAGCGCAGACTCTTCTTGCTACTTCACTTGCCGGTATTTCACCGGCAGCTCCATTCCCTTATCTGTATTATCCATGGTCCCTGGCGCTGACTCTCTTGCTTTCCATTATCTTCCTTTTTCCCCGTCGCTACTCCCACAGAAGCTCTCTATCATAACCGTGATCCCCGCGAGCGGGTTGTGACCGTTGTCTTCACCGCACTTATAAAACCGGAAGACTATGTCCTGGTAGCAGGCGATGATGCATCAAATGCATTGTGGTTTGACGAGCGTCATCTTCCTCCATTAGCCTTTGACCATGCAGAAATAATTGAGGAAGCGCATAAATATCTTGAGGAGTTGCTACGGCTCAAACCGATTGCGTTCGAGCTTCTCAACAAGACATTTTCCATGGGCGAACTCCAAAGGGTATATGAGGAGATCAACCGCACTTCCTACGACCGGCGTAACTTCCAGCGTAAGGCACTCCAAAGCGGACTGCTTGAGGAAGTAGATGAAGTTGCCGTTAAGGATGAAGTAGCTGAGAATATAAGTATGTGCTGCGAGCCGGACTACGGTGGACCAAATTGCTATGAGAGACAGACTCGAAAGTCACGTCCCGGAAGAAAACCTAATAGGATGTTTACCTTTCTGGATAAGTTGGTATCTAAAGATAGAGCAGATGATTCCGATTCGTCGATCAGGGATATCTTCGACTACTGACTCCCTTGGAGAAGTGTGACACTTACAAGATCACTGGCTTATATCCTGGCTCTTCCACTGACTTACTGTTTACTGCTCAATCCTCAAACTTACTGTTTAATATTCAATACTCAACACTTATTGTTTACTGTTCAATACTCAACACTTATTGTTTAATACTCAACACTCAACACTTATTGTTTACTGTTCAATACTTATTGTTTAATACTCAACACTTATTGTTTACTGTTCAATACTCAACACTTATTGTTCAATACTCAACACTTATTGTTCAATACTCAACACTTATTGTTTACTGCTCAATACTCAACACTTATTGTTTACTGTTCAACACTTATTGTTTAATACTCAACACTCAACACTTATTGTTTAATACTCAACACTTATTGTTTATTGTTTAATGTTTAATACTTACTGTTTATTATGAAGACAACTGTATTCAACCTTATCGTCCTTGACGAAAGTGGCTCCATGGGTCACCTTACACAGCAAACTATCTCCGGATGTAATGAAACAATCAACGTAGCAAAGTCACAAGCTGAAAAAAACGCCGATGTATTTCGTAGCCTTATGTCGGTCTTCGCCTTCCAGGATGGCGGTCCGGTAAAGTCGCGCTATATCATGAAGAATGAAGACGCGCTAAAAGCACGTCATATATCCGGCGACGATTACCAGCCTTGGGGGAGCACACCGCTCCTTGATGCTGTGGGGTCTACTTTGACAGAACTTAAGACGGTGGCCGCCACTCATGAAGACGCCACGGGTGTCATTACTATCATAACAGATGGGATGGAGAACTCATCGACACATTATACCTGGCAAGACGTAGCCAACCTTATCAGTCAGTTCAAGGAAACGGGATGGACTGTCAATCTCATTGGTGCCAATATAGATGTAGATGAGATGGGAAGGCGAATGAATATCGACAATCGTATGTCTTTTCAGGCATCGAAGGACGGTTCAGCCAAGATGTGGAGGGCTTTCAATGTCAGCACGAGTGCAAACATGGACTGCTACGCAGAGGAGTCTCGCTGTATTGAGGATGTTGCTGATAGAATAGCCAGTCGGAAGAGTAGGTCAAAGGGTTTCTTCAGGCACTGAAATTTCAATAACTCCCTCCACCCATCAAACCAATCTACAATTAATTGATATAGCGATTGATTCCTGCTTCCCTAAATGCATCAGCTGTCTTCTTTGATGCTCCCACCAGTATTGTAAGTAAGGGAAAGGCTTTGGCTGTAGGCAGGTCATCGGTATGGTCGGTCATAAATGATTCGAGTCGCAGTTGCTCTTCTTCGAGCAGTCTCATTATAGCCTCATGCTTTGCATGTCGGTTAAGTTCACTGTAGTCCGATATTTCATCAGTAAATTTCGTTGCCAGAACACCGTCATAGCCCAAGAGACGGCATAAAGGGAGGGTATATTCCTCTGCGGCAGCTGTGGCTATGTAGGTGAGGCAGCCTCTGTTTCGTCTTGACTCGATGTATTCAGTCACTGAGGAATTGACAGATTCGGCCATGTTCTCGGCAAGTTCCTCCCAATCGCAATCCTCCAGGTGCTTGCGGGCTGTTTTCGTAAGATGCCATTTCATTGAGTGATGGCTGACCATTCGTAGACTCCTGAGAGTGGTCCACCACATGCTGTCGATAGCGGCTCCGATTGCTCCTCGCTTCATAAGCAATCCGGGGAGCCTGCGCATGAATATGTGCATGGAGTTGGCTGTAAGCAATGTGCCGTCAAGGTCCACAATAGTCACTCCTTGCAGTTCTCCTTGTAATCGTTCGACCATGGAAATCTTATTAAGGTTCTGTTTCGGTATAATGTATAATTGGCCCGGATGCGTGGTTGGTGTGTGGTCTCAGTCATTACCGCTATACTTACCCTCGTGTCCGGGTTTGTTTTTTTTAACGTCTCCACTATGTAGAATAGTGTGTCGCCACTGTCTATTGCGTCGTCAATCAACAATATTTCCGGCTGCGCATTAGTTTTCAATATTGCTAAGAGTCCGTCAGGAATCTCTACGTGGGGTGGGGCAGCTGCTTTTATTTTCCTATTCAATGAGAGCAAGCCGGCCTCGACCATCCTCATGATGTCGAGCAACCGAAGTGGAAGATGCTTAAGAATACTGCTTATGACTCCCTGCTTTCGCTTGGTAGATGGCCGTTGTAGTGTGACGTCATATCTCGCTTCATAACGTGTCTTCGGAAAATGTCGGATAAACGCATCGCATACGATGGAGCCTCCTCGCCTTACAGCTACTATCGCGTTGAAACACGTATCCGACCCTCTTTCTACGGCTTTTGCAAGGCACTCGGCATGCGCGTCGAATTTATGCGGATTTAGTGTGATAACTTGCATATCATCCTTATTGCCGGCATCCCAAAATAAGAGAGTAGGGCGCCGAGTTTGTTTTTAAGTCTGACTTTCCCATCGGTCAGTTCATTGAGCCTTTGCTCTTTGATCACCTTCAGGCATCTCTCTATTTGCGTAGGGTTGTCGATACCGTGACGCGTCATCTCCACAAGCATATTGAAATGTGCGCTGAATCGGCGGTCCTTCGCCGCGCGTAGCAGAGCAGGAGTGCGGTGTGCCATATGCTCTGTCATCCTGTCAGTGACATCGAGCACATCGAGGCGAGCCTCGCTCCAGCTATTGATGAAACTTCCTGGTGTGTCGCGATAAAAATACACGACCCTGTCGATTAAGCATACCCTGTCGGTTCGTTCGAAAGCTTGATAAAACATGTCAAGATCTTCATATCTGCATCGGCGAAATCGTAAAGGAGAGTCGCTATTGAATACAGAGGTTCGATAAAGAACTCCACATGGGCTATTCAGTATTCTTGTTTGGTATAGGCCTATGAGAATTGCGGTGTCTGACTCTACTGTCATCGAATTCCCTTCCTCGCTGGGCAGTCGGCTTGGTATTTCCCGGATGTATTTTCCCGCTACTATTCCGGCTCCGCTTTTTTTTGCATGTGCTATCATGACTGCCAGGGCATCGGGTGGCATAACGTCGTCGGCGTCCATGAAGGCTATCCATTTTCCGCGGGCATGATCTAATCCGGCATTGCGGGCAGCCGATACTCCCGCGTTTGCCTGCCTGATGAGCTGGAATCTCGGATCTTGTTCGCACAGTGACCTGCAAATGTCGGCTGAATTGTCAATTGATCCATCATCCACCAGTATTGCCTCGAAGTCGGTATATGACTGAGCTTGCAGCGATGCAAGGGCATCGCGCAGCCACTTATCCGCATTATACACCGGAATTATCACCGAGATCGTTTCCATAGGTTTTGTGGTTGCAAAGTTAATGATTTCTCATGGATCTGACAAATAAAAATAGGATTGCGGCTTGCCGCAATCCTATTTAAACGCCTTAAGGCACGTATCTTTATAGTTCTGGTTCCTCTACGAAATCGTCTTTGCCTACTCCGCAGACGGGGCATACCCAGTCGTTGGGGATATCTTCAAAAGCTGTTCCTGGTGCGATACCGCCATCGGGATCGCCTACTTCTGGATCATAGATCCAATCGCATACTTCGCATCTGTATTTTTTCATAGTCAGATAAATTTTTAATGGTTTTTAAATCTTTTCTCACTATTCTAAACTATCGAATGGGTAATTTGGTTTAATCATTAGATAAAAATTTTTGCATAAAATCCGAAAACCCAAATCATGAATTATGCATTTTGCATTATGCGTTAAAAATGATTATGCATTATGAATTACCCATCTTTTGGTTTTTAGTGTTTATCTCTGCCTCTCTGCTCTCTCCCGGACGAGCGAAGCAAGTCCGTTCTCTTAAAAGACCGTTTCTCGATACGTGTGTGTAGAGAATCGAAAATTCAAGAATTGAATCTCCCATATTGCGAGCCCTTTGCACCTCTGCGTGAGATTTAATCGAGTATAAAATAATGACTTATTGCCTCAAAAATTTGAGTGAATTCTGCATGATGAATCTAAAATAAAAATGAATTTAAAATAAGACTATGGATAAGTATCAGGAAGTGATCGCCGCTTCTAAAGTGACCGGCGATGATGAGGTCGTAAAGGCCGAAGTGAAAAAAATTGTCGATGAGGCTCACAAATACGCCTCAAAGGAAGTATATGAGTTCCTGCTGAATTCAATCGATCTCACCACACTTTCTACCGATGACAGTGTGAAAAGTGTAGTTGCTTTCACAGAGAAGGTCAATGCCTTTGATAGCGACTATCCCCAGTATAAGAATGTTGCTGCTATCTGCGTCTATAGCAATTTTGCTGAAGTTGTGCGCAATACCCTTGACGTTCCCGGTGTCGACGTGGCTGTGGTGGCAGGATGTTTTCCAAGTGCACAAACTTTCATTGAGGTTAAAGTGGCGGATGTGGCCATGGCGGTGCTCGGGGGGGCTGATGAAGTTGACATAGTCTTCCCTGTAGGTATGTATAAAGATGGCGACTATGAAGGCCTTTGCGATGAGATTATCGAGATGAAGCGGGCTGCCCGTGGTGCAAAACTTAAAGTTATACTTGAGACCGGACTTCTTAAGACTGCAGAAGCTATCCGCCGTGCCTCAATCCTTTCGCTATACAGTGAGGCTGATTTCCTCAAGACGTCTACAGGAAAGGTTTATCCGGGAGCGAGCCTGGAGGCTGCTTGGGTGATGTGCCAGTGCATCAAGGAATATTATCAAACTACTGGTCGCAAGGTCGGATTCAAATGTTCGGGTGGTATACGTACTACTGAAGAGGCCCTTAACTACTATGCCATAGTGAAGGAAGTGCTTGGAGACGAATGGCTCACCCACGACCTTTTCCGAATCGGTGCCAGCTCCCTCGCAAATGCCGTCTTATCAAGCCTCGAAGGCACAGAAATCAAATACTTCTGATATCTTGGAAGAAGGGCGGTATCCTTACTGTCGCGAGCAAAAAACGGGCATTTCTTTGTGAAATGTCCGTTTTTATGCAATACCTTCTTGGTAGTTTTAAAAATAGTGATTAACTTTGCAGTCCCGACGCCTATGGCTCGGGTCGCTCTGATAACCGACAAATAAAAACAAAAATATATGTTGTCCAACACAGATGTCATCACGAAAGATAGCGTGGTGGTAAGATTTTCAGGAGACTCCGGCGATGGAATGCAACTTGCCGGTAACATTTTCTCCAACGTCAGTGCCGGCGAGGGAAACACTATCTCTACATTCCCTGACTATCCGGCTGAAATTCGCGCCCCGCAGGGCTCTCTCAGCGGAGTAAGCGGCTTTCAGGTTCATATAGGTAAGGGGGTGCACACTCCCGGCGATGCTGCCGATGTGCTCGTCGCCATGAATCCTGCTGCTCTGAAGACTAATCTCCGATACTTGAAGAAAGGGGGAATCATTATTTGCGACAGCGATACTTTCCGTCCGGCAGACCTTAAGAAGGCTGAATATGCCACTGATGATCCGGTTGCCGAACTTGGGATAGATTCGGAACACATCATGCTCGTGCCTATGACCACTATCCTTAAGTCTGCACTCGCTGACTCCGGGATGGACCAGAAGGCCATGATGAAATGCAAGAATATGCTTGCCCTCGGCATCGTCTGCTGGCTATTCGACCGTCCGGTAGATAGCGTGCTTCATAAGCTGAAAGCTAAGTTTGCAAAGAAGCCCGCCGTCTATGAAGCCAATGCCAAAGTAGTGCAAGCCGGTTGGGACTATGGTCATAATACTCATGCCTCAATGCCTACCTATCGTATCGAGACGGAGGCTGTAAGGCCCGGCGTTTACACCGACGTCAACGGAAACACCGCTACTGCATGGGGTCTCATAATGGCTTCTGAGAAGAGCGGACTTCCTCTTTTCCTTGGAAGTTATCCTATCACTCCCGCTACTGACATCCTCCATGAACTCGCCAAGCGTAAGGACCTCGGCGTTAAGGCGTGCCAGATGGAAGATGAGATAGCCGGTGTCTGCTCAGCTATCGGTGCTTCCTATGCCGGCAACCTCGCTGTGACATCCACTTCCGGTCCCGGCCTTGCATTGAAGAGCGAAGGTATCGGCCTCGCTGTGATGGCAGAACTGCCGCTTGTCGTGATCGACGTGCAGCGTGGAGGTCCATCTACAGGTCTGCCGACAAAAACCGAGCAGACAGATCTGATGCAGGCCCTCTACGGACGCAATGGCGAGTCTCCACTTTGCGTAGTGGCTGCTGCAAGTCCTACCGACTGCTTCACAATGGCTTTTGAGGCTGCCCGCATCGCTCTTGAGCATATGACTCCGGTAATTTTGCTGACAGATGCTTTCATTGCAAACGGATCAAGCGCATGGCGTGTGCCAGAAGAAGACGACTATCCTGCTATAAAGGTGCCCTTTGTAAGCAAGGAGATGGTTGAGCAAGGATGGACTCCCTATATGCGTAATGAAGATAATCTCGCCCGCTTCTGGGCTATACCTGGGATGCCGGATGCTATGCACCGGGTGGGTGGTCTTGAGAAGGACGCCAAGACAAGTGTCATATCCACCGACGGCGCCAACCACGAGAAAATGGTGCTTACACGCCGGCAGAAAGTTGCCAATATCGCAAATGATATTCCTCTGCTTGAAATTCAGGGCGACAGGGAGGCTGACACTATCTTGATCGGTTGGGGTGGAACATACGGACATATGCTGACCGCATGCGAAGAGTTGAATCGAGATGGCCACCGGGTGGCTCTCGCGCAGTTCCGCTACATCAATCCTCTGCCGGCCAATGCCCTCGACGAAATACGTAAGTATAAGAATGTGATCGTTGCTGAGCTTAATACCGGCATGTTTGCCGACTATCTCCAGCAGAAACTCCCCGGGGTGGAAATTAAGCGTATCAATAAGATCGAAGGGCAGCCCTTTATGGTGTCTGAGATCGTGGAGGCCGCAATCAAGCATATGAATCAAAAATAATCCGGTGACAATAATGGAAAACAATAACTGCAATTTCGTCCCCGGCGACTATAAGAACGGGGCAAGCGTGCGATGGTGTCCCGGATGTGGAGACCATGCTATACTCAATACTCTCCATAAGGCAATGGCTCGCGTGGGGATCGCTCCTAAGGATACTGTGGTGGTCAGTGGTATTGGCTGCTCATCCCGTCTTCCTTATTATATGAACACCTATGGCATGCATACCATTCATGGTCGTGCGGCTGCAATTGCAACCGGCGTGAAGACTTCACGTCCTGAACTTACCGTCTGGCAGATATCAGGCGACGGTGACGGTCTGGCTATCGGTGGCAACCACTTTATACATGCTGTGCGACGCAATGTCGACATCAACATGTTGCTGCTCAATAATAAAATTTACGGCCTTACTAAAGGCCAGTATAGTCCGACATCCGATCGAGGCACTGTTTCCAAATCAAGTCCCTATGGCACTACGGAGGATCCATTTATTCCCGCTGAACTATGCTTCGGTGCGCGAGGCAATTTCTTTGCCCGTTCGTTTGATGTGGGGCTCGACATCAGTGTCGATGTTATGGAAGCAGCTGCCCGCCATAAGGGTGCTTCAGTGGTAGAGATTCTGCAAAACTGCGTGATATTCAACAATGGCATACACGCCAACATCGTTGATAAGGAAGTTCGCGATGATCATACTATATATTTGCGCCATGGCGAAAAGATGCTGTTTGGCAAGAACCATGACAAAGGTCTTGTGCAGGATGGTTTCAACGTGAAGGCTGTGACGATAGGAGAAGATGGCTATACACTTGAGGATGTCCTGGTGCATGACGCACACTGCGAGAGCAATTTCCTTCAGCAGCAGCTCGCCATGATGGACGGACGCACTCTTCCGCTTGCTCTCGGAGTCATTCGTGACTATGCCGCTGCTACGTATGAGACCGAGGTGGCGGCTCAGGTTGAGGAGGTCAAGGCTAAGAAAGGTTTCTCTTCACTCCGCGACATGGTCATCAAGACTGCCGACACCTGGACTGTGGAATGACTTTTGTGTCTCCTATCTGGAAAGGCATTAAAGCTATTTCCTGCAAAATTTGACTAAAAAAACGGCCGATTCCACCAATTTTGGCCGTTTTTTATGCACATACCTCAAAAATATGTGCAAAAAATGCCAAAAAATTTCTTTGTTTGGATTTTTTTAATTAGTTTTGCAGTCTAAAACGACAACTATACAATTTTCTAACACAAAAACTATCAAGATTATGTCTGATA
>CAYSMP010000067.1:0-18732 GCA_964432215.1 uncultured Sangeribacter sp. | reverse complement strand
TTCGATATGACATTCCATATGTCCACGATAATTCCCGGTTAAGGGGTGGAGCTTGTTGTCTTCAGGGATAGGTTTCTCAAGCCTGAGTAATTCAAGAATTTCGAATAATTTCTTGACTTTTGCGGGATTCTTACGATATCGCTTATAGTCCTTCTTGTATTGCGAAGTGGGTTTTAGTTTTTTCAAAATCCCATTGATTTTTCCATCGCTTCTATAGAAGACATATCAAGGGGTTCTATTTCATCCATAATATTGCTTTCTGCCTCTTTCATAGCAGCCAAAGTGGTAGAATTTGGCTCATGATAAGCTGCCTCCAGAAGAACTGTCTCAACATAATTGTTGAGGCTCCTATTTTGCCGTTTTGCAAGTTGCTTTAGTCTATCAATCAGATCGACAGAAAGCCTAAAACTCTGATTCTTTTTTAATGCAATGTCCATTTCTGTATTATTTTATACTGCAAAGATAATATAAATGTATTACAAAAACAACAATAATAAATCATTATTTTAGTAGAACGCATAAATTTGCCTGAATTCGCATAAAATATATGCCCATTCATACAAATTTAGAATCAGTAGCTATCAAATCCCTCTTTTTGGTATTTGGATAGAAAAGAGCAACTCACTGGTTATCTTAAGCGTATATTTTCTATTTTCCAGTCACTATCTGGACCTTCAAAGAAAGAAATAGATTGTGTGCCTTCCGGGAGAGGCTGGAAAGTCAGACTGAAATTTCCTGTTCCGTTTTCGTCTGCATAAAAATGCTCGCCTGGCGTTATTCATTCACTTCCTGTCAGGCAGAGTTTTGTTCCATCCTTTGAAAACTCTATTCTTTAGCAATAATCTTCGCCGGATTTACTTGTACTACCTTATGGATTTGCCAGCCTACAATAGCTGCTATAAGCAGGATTACTATAGCAACTCCCAGGATTATTGGCCAAAGAGGGGAGAGGGTGCTTTCCGGTGAAAGTTCCACCAACATAGATTCTATCACTTGATTGAATAAGATACATATTGGAACTGCGATAAAGAGAGAGATTCCTATCATAATGAGATATACTTTTCCAAACATTCGGTAGATATCTCGGCTCTTAGCCCCGTTGACCTTGCGAACAGCAATCTCTTTTCTTCGGGCTCTCGTGTCGAGTGCTATTGTGCTGAATATACTCATGACGCAAATCAGAAGGCTTACGCATCCCAATATCCAACCACCGGTTTTTACTGCCTCAACAAATCCAGGTATCTGGTTCATATTCTCTCTGAAATTGAATACTATATTGTTAATAGCTTCCGATTCGATACGCTCTATGGTTTCATCTACACTTTTTGCAAGTGCTTTGCTTTTACCTTTCTTTGGAACAAGCAACCAATCCGATATTGCATCTTTCCATTCCGGACTGATGGCAACTAATGACTCATCATCTGTATTATAAGGGATCTTTTTGATAATTCCTGTGATTGGAAGTGTCTGCTGTTCAACCCATCCTTGCATTATTGTCAATGCGTTGCTATCCAGAAGTCCAAGTTCTTGAAAACGCTTATATAATTCTTTGGATATTAAAAGACATCGGTCTCGTTGGTTGGCAGGATGAAACCATTCCACCTCCATACCGAGAAGAGAGATAAGTGATGTATCTTGCGTGCAATAGACATTAAAGTTTCCACGATTCAAAAAATTGTTCTGCATTTCAGGATTATCCATTATCTCTTTGATTGGAAAATACCCTTTATTGATCATTACCATCTTGTCAAGGTCGGGAAGACGCTTTAGCTCTTCAAGAAGACGTTCCCTCTCATTTGCATTCATAATCTCCAGATATAGACAATCCTTATAAAAATCGTCATTGTCCGGGACATTGCAAGCTTTGAATATTTTGTCTCCTCCATTGACAAGAATGAATGTACTGCACACAAACACCATACATACTATTATTTGTATGCCTAACATTACATTGCGAAACAAATGGTTGCGACTTATGCGAAGATTGGCAGATAATCCCTGTTCAGACTTGACGATGCGCCGGAGAGTGATCCAACCTATCAAACTGCATATTGCTACCAGCAGAACTCCAATTGCAATACTATACTGCCAAAGATTCTGAATCCTTATTCCAGTTCTAAAAACAAACAGGTCCAAGTTATTATCACAGAATTCTTGCAGCATATTGCCAAGTATCAAGGCTATGACGATAGCTAAAGATATGCAGATAATTATCTCTGTGAGGAGCATCCAAAATAGCTTTATATTGGATGCGCCGTTGACAATCCTAAGCGCAAGCTCGCGACTTCTGATTCGGAATAATTGTATCTGTATTCGGAGGAAGCCGATAATGCCTGCCAAGAGAATGAGAGAGCCAATGATATAGCCGAGAAACTGTATGGTGATAATCATTTTGATTTCTGAATCATTAGCTACTTTTGAAAGTTCAGCTTTCAGTCCCAGTGGTTTCACCTTTTCGTTTATTTCATTCAAGAGACTCTTTTTGGTACAGTCATCTCTTAATACTACATTTATCCATTTTGCAAAGAAATGTCCGTCTACTTCATTATCATCTTCTATATTATCACCGACGCAAAAAATATACTTGTCTGATTCGAATGGATAGTCATCAATAGATACATTATACACATCAACGATAGTAATCTGAATTGGTTGCCAACCATAGACTATCGAAGTCTGGACAGCACCAATGGGATTCTTGTCATGGAAATGTTTTTTGGCAAAATCATCACTGACTATTCCTTCTCCTGATTTAAGTTTCCTGATCTTTTTGCCGGTAATGGCTGAGCGCAGACCTGAATAGTTTGGGTATTCAGGATCGATATAGGCTCCAATTACAGCCCCTTTGTGGATAGTCGAATCTGATAAATGAAATTCAACAGGTACATTACCTTGCCAACCGTTAGGCACGGCTATCCTTTCTGCACATCTCAGACCTCCGTTGCTTTTTATCATCCGGATGAGATCTTTTCTTATATTGACATTTTCAGTTTCATTTTCCGACTTAAAGGTTACTTTATAAGCACGGTCATAGTAAGACTCTTTGTAGATGGAAGGAAGTTGAAACCTTGATAAAAGAGAATGCGTAAAAGAGAGCGTGACGATACCGACGGCGATACTCAGCACGCTGATGGCGGTCTGAAGTTTATACTTCATAAGATTGCGGAATGCAACCTTGAAATTGTGCAAAATCATATTCATATTGTGATGTCTTTGATTGATGATGCAAATATACGGCAATATGTCCTGACTACAAAGAAATTTCACCCTCCCAAATGCAGATTGGATGAAAATTATACACTCCTCTGTATGATTTTCATCCAATCCAGAAAATTCATTCAAAAAAGTGCTGAAAGGAAATCCTTCCGGCACTCAAGCATCCAAACTTATATCTTCTTTTTTCTCCGAATGTTATTTTGAGGATTTCTTTGATGTCTTGAATATGAATATTTGTCTGCAGTTTATCTCATAAATTTGGAAGTTGAAATCTCATAAATTTGGAAGTTAAAATCCAATAAACCTGGAAATGATATTCTCATAAATTAAGTATTTAGATGGTAATAAATTTGGAAATAAAAAAAAATATCTTTACCTTTGTACTTTATATTAACGGTTTACGATTATGGACAATTATCTTTCAAGATATATAGAATCCACCATTTCAAAGACGGCAGATGGGCCCCAATAGAAATTAAGCTTGGAGGAGATAATCTGATAGAGGAAGGAGCAAGGAATTTACTCAAACTTAAATCTGACATAGCCGAAAAGAATAATCCTTCGTTCATGATGATACTCACTGCCACGGGGCCTGCATATAGAAGAAATGACGGCATATATGTCGTTCCAATCAATTGTCTCAAAGCATAGGGTACTCCATCAATTATTAAGTTACGCAACGCAACCTTGAAATTATACAAAATCATATTCATATTGGATATATATTTACTTAATTACCAACTCCTCGACATCTCCCAACTTGTCATATCCACTCACAATAATCCTGTCGCCCGGCTCCAAACCTGATATTATCTCATACTGTTGAGGATTTTGGCGTCCGATCTCGATTTCTGTCTTGCGCGCCATCTTGCCATCAGGAGAAAGACGATATATCCAGTGTCCTGAAGTGGCTTGAAAGAAATCTCCTCGTGGGATCACAAGTGCCGTTTCTGGAGATGCAAGTTCAATCTGCACCCTATAGCTTTTTCCGAGCCGAATGTTTGATGGTTTGTCGGAGGTGAAGAGTAGGTCACACGTAAAGTTGCGGTCCTTTACCTCTGGCACTACCTTGCTTATCCGTAATGGATATTTATTATCCTGATATTGGATGCTTGCCGGGAGTCCGGACACTATCCGATCTATGTAATATTCCGGAAGGGAGACACGCATCTTATATTCACTCATCACCTTTATCTCGCCGATACCATTGCCGGCTCCAACCTGCTGCCCTAATGCAACATTGAGAAAACTTAGCTGACCTGCTACTGGAGCTCGGACTATGAGATTACCTGTCCTGTCGGCAGTACGTGTTAGCTTACGAGTGGAAGCTTCCCGGTTGGCACGTACCATCTCGCGCTTAAGATGAGTGGCTATTGAGTCATGTCGGAGGCTTTGCATTTGAAGTTTAGCCCGCTTATGCTGATATTCATAGTCTTCTTCAGCTACTTCAAGTTCCGCTTTACTCTTGATTCCCATTCGGAATTCCTCCCTGCTCTGTTGCATAGACTTCTCCAACGAAGATATCTGATGCTCGGCATCGAGAGCTTGCTGACGAAGAGTAATAGAACGTTGCTCCATCTCTATCTCCTGCTCTTGATAATTACGCTGTTGGTTTTGCCACTCAGCCTGTTCATCCTCTATAGCTCGAAGAAGATCTATATTGGTAAGCACAAGAATAGTGTCTCCGGCTTCAAGCATGCTTCCCTCCTCGGCGATAATCCTGTTTACGAATCCACTTTCCAAAGCATTGATCTGAATGGTCTGAATTGGTTGTACAATTCCTTCCACATCCAAGTATTCTAAGAAAGGGGTCTCCGTCACTTCCACAATCCTATGTTCTTCAGAATCGATTTTCAATTTATGAGGTCCGAATGCAAGAATACAAGCGTAGATAGACAAAGCCAGGAATGCGATGCCAATTATGATATATGAAAGGTGCCTTATATACCAGGGTTTCTTTTTCAATTGTATATCCATATTATTTAATTGAGAATTTTGAATTTAGATGATAATTTCGAGTTTAATCCCGGTTAATCTAGGTAAATCTTGATTAATCTCGTCTTTCCCACTTTAATCTTTTATATTTAATAATCCTTCCTCATCCGCAAGAGCTTTCCCTTGTTCAAAATCATAGGCTGTCATGCTCCTGAGCGTGTAGTAAAGGCTCCAATAGGTTCGCATCGTATTGATGAATCCACGTTTTGCATTGTTCCTTTCGCTTACTGCTGTCATCAGATCGAGTATACCAATGCGTCCCATTACAAAAAGTTTCATTGTTACTGAATGCCTTTGGGTAGCCCTTCGGTCGGTTAGAGAAGCAATATTCACTTTGCGTGCTTGCATATTGAATTGCAAAACGAGTTTCTCCACATTCTGATTGAAGTCGTTCATTCCTTGCTCTGCAACTGTCTGAGTAAGGGCAAGCTGGGATTTTGCAACCTTTACCTTTCCTCTGTTCCGTCCCCAGTCAAGTATGGGCAACGATAGCGAGATGCTTGCATACTCTTGATGCATTAGATTGTTGAAAGATTGACTGATGTCGGCTCCTGTCTGAGAAAGGCCGAATTGCACATATAGATCCGCTTTCATCCTTGCATTGGATTTTGCATAAGCGAGATTGCTCTCACTTTCTTTGACTATTCTTCGGTAATAATCAGGATCGGGACTATTTTCGAGAGCGAGCTCCAGCGCTCTCGAAACAGGAACATCAAAATTCGGGACACTGTCCGGAATTATCAAATTTAATTTTAAACTTTCATCCAATGCAAGATACGTCCTGATACTTTGTTCTGCCTCCCGAAGGTTAATTTCAGCATCCATGACGTTGGTCTCCTCATTTAATCGGTTGATTTCCAACTGAAGCATTTCATTTTCAGTGATTGTCCCTATCTCATATCTTCCTTGTGCCATACGGTAGAGCGTATCAGCCGATGCATAATTCTGCCGCGCCATATCCAACTCTGTCTGGGCAGATGCAAGCGTGAAAAATTGGTTGCAGGCAGTAGCCGAGATTAGTTCAAGAGTCTCTGCATATTGCTTTTTGGATTCTCTATACCTAATCGGTTCGATCTTTCTGTCCCATTTTAAGGAATTATAGCCAAAAAGGCTTTGTTCGTATCCTATAAGGAGTGGCTGAGTACTATATGCAGTTGTCTTGTTCTGAAACTCATCAAGCCTGTTGAGAGAGCTTTTGAGGAAAAAACTGCCACCTGTCAGACTGATATTTTGGTTCACTTTCAAGGTGAGGTCCGCACCAAACTGATCTTGACGGATAAACATTGCCGTACCGTCAGACTGTGTGATCTTGTTCATCTCCTTATTTATATAAGGGGAAGAAGTCAGTGTTACGGATGGTAGATAGTTGGCCTTATAATATCTGTAGTTCCAATATGCTGCAAGAAAAGTGTTTCTTGCGCTTTGAGCCGATGGCGACTGCCGTCGTGCCAGCTTTATGACATCCTGCAGATTTAGCTTCAATGTATCTGCCTCCTCTGCTTTCAAGTTGAAAGCGGCAAAAAACATCACTATGTATAAAATTTTCCTCATACTCTTTTTGTTGTTAGCACTCTTCGTATGCATCATTATGCGTAAAAGATTTTTTCGTATTGAAAACATCTTCATTGCAAAATTAAGCTAAAGCCCTGAATAGACAATGAAATCAAACATCTCAAAAAACAGTTTGGATGAAAATCATACAAATCAGTGTATGAAAATCATACACTTTTTCCCATTCTTCAATATTTGTCTTTATTTATATATAATGAATCGATTATTTGATTAACTTTGCAGGAAATTAGAAATTATTATGAATTATAGTAAAACGTATGGGACAATATTAGTAGTAGACGATAATCCCGCAATTCTCACTGCTGTGAAAATCTGTCTTGGTAAGGTGTTTGAGCGAATCATCACGCTTTCTTCGCCTGAGAACATTTTGATTACTCTTGGCCAGGAAGAAGTAGATGTGATTCTTTTGGATATGAATTTCTCTCTCGGTGTCAATTCCGGACAAGATGGCCTGATATGGCTTTCTGCAATTCGGAAGAAACATCCCGATATCCCCATTGTTTTGGTCACAGCGTATGCTGATGTAAAACTGGCTGTGAGAGGACTCAAAAATGGGGCAGTGGACTTTGTCACAAAACCCTGGGATAATGATGATCTTATTCGTGTGCTTAAAGATGCTGTCGACAAGACAAAGGAAATAGTGCCTCTGCATGAAATCGAACGGGAGCACGTAAAGAAAGTAGTGGATAAGTGCAATGGCAACATGAGCAAGGCGGCTGAATTGCTTGGCATAACTCGACAGACATTATACCGCAAGTATCAACCATGACTATAGTTATTGTTGCCTCCGTCATCACTGTAATTGCAATCATCTTGATTTGGATCTATCGTCATCAATGTTTGCTTAGAGATAGGGCAAGCTTGATGCGTGACGCTATGCGTCATCGAGATTTCTCATTTCGATTGCCTACGAAAGGACTTCTCTTTGGAGAGAAAGCTATGCAGAAAGCACTCAATGATATGGGCCATGATATTGAAAAACTTGTGGCAAACAATGAAGTGGAATCTTGGCAACGTTTGACTCGAGTATTGACTCATGAGATTATGAACGTCATGGCTCCCATCCAGAGCATCAGTCAAGCTTATCTGCAGGATCCCGACATAAAAGATACTCCATATGAGGAGGGTCTGCAGGCAATCCTCGATTCAAGTTCCGGACTGGCATTTTTCGTGAACAACTATCGCAAGATGACACAGCTTCAGGAGCCGATGATGCGCGATATTGATTTCAACGCATTCTGTAGCGGTATCATAACTCTTTATCCGGAATTGAAATGGGATGTGACCCTTCCGGAAGACTTAATATTGAGAGCTGACGAGAATCTGCTTCGTCAGGTATTCATCAATCTCGTGAAAAATGCAAAAGAGGCAGAAGCAAAATCTATTGGTATCACTCATGAAAAGTCGTCATTGATTATCAGCAATGACGGTCATGTGATTCCTGACGATGTCGCACGCGAGATTTTCATTCCGTTTTTCACTACAAAGCAGCATGGAAGTGGAATAGGCCTTTCTCTTTCAAGGCAGGTGCTGATGAACCAAGGATATACCTTAAGACTTGCCGAGCATCCGGCACGAAACTACAACGTGTCTTTTATTCTCGAATGGTAAGGTCTTACAGCTCGTGCGTCCGCTCTTCTGCGAGCGACTGGTTATTTATCATTTGCCATAGCGCGTAGGGAGCGCATGTAGGCATCAAGTTTGGCCTCAGCAGGATTCTGTTGAGGAGTCCAGAAGCGTGCTCCTACAAGTCCATCGGGGAGATACTGCTGGGCGGCATAATGGTTCTTGTAGTCGTGGGCATACATGTAGTCATGTCCATATCCCATCTCTTTCATGAGTGATGTAGGTGCATTGCGTAGATGCAATGGTACGGGTAGATCACCGGTTTTTCTGACCATTTCCAATGCATTGTCTATAGAAAGATATGCGGAATTGCTTTTAGGGGAAGTGGCAAGATAGATGGTGCATTCGGCCAGAATAATTCGCCCTTCCGGCCACCCTATCTTCTGAAGAGCGTCAAACGTGGCGTTAGCCAGCAGTAGTGCATTAGGATTGGCGAGCCCTATGTCTTCAGCAGCGAGGATGACAAGGCGGCGAGCTATAAACTTCGGATCTTCCCCTCCTGCTACCATACGAGCCAACCAGTAAATAGCAGCATCCGGATCGCTTCCGCGTACAGATTTAATGAAGGCTGAGATAATATCATAGTGCATTTCGCCATTGCGGTCGTAAGCTGCCGGATTCACCTGGAGGCAGTTGGTGACGAATTCATCGTCGATTATTACAGGTGCCCCCTCCGGAACGCTCTGCTCCAGGAGGTCTAGTATATTCAGTAGTTTGCGGGCATCTCCACCGGCAAACCGGAAAAGAGCTTTCGTAGACTTGACCTCAACATTTCTTTTAGAAAGCACGCGGTCGTTTTTCAAAGCGCGTTCAAGAAGAATCTTGAGATCCTCCTCTTCGAGGGGCTTGAGAGTATAGACTTGAGCACGGCTTAACAACGGTCGGATCACCTCAAACGAGGGATTCTCCGTCGTGGCTCCGATGAGAGTGACAACTCCCTTTTCCACAGCTCCCAAAAGCGAATCTTGCTGCGCTTTATTGAAACGATGGATTTCATCAATAAAGAGTATCGGTCGAGCTTTTGCAAACATACTTGAGGCTTCACGAGTGCAGCGTTCAATTACATCCCTTACATCTTTAACTCCGGAAGTGACAGCACTTAAAGTGAAGAAAGGTGCATCTATCGTATTCGCGATGATTCTGGCAAGGGTAGTTTTTCCTACACCCGGCGGACCCCATAATATAAAGGAATTGACTTTCCCCGACTCTATCATATTGCGTATGATTCCCCCTTCTCCTACAAGGTGCTTCTGACCGATGTAGTCTTCAAGTGAGTTGGGCCGAAGCCGCTCTGCAAGAGGTTCGAAGTTATTCATATAGTTTTGTTCATTTATCAACTGATATTCCAGTTCTCAGTCAAAGTAGTTAGCGACCTCCGGGCGCGTCAAAGCGCGTCTTTTATCTTACTCTATTTTTAAGCACTTCTTCAAGTTTATTTATGTTGATGTCAGCCACCCTGTTGACTACTATGTCGCTGTAAGGCTGAATGTCGGAAGCCTTTAAAGTACCGGCTATACCTATTACGAAAGCTCCGGCTGCTTTGCCGGCCTTCACTCCTTGAAGGGAATCTTCGAAAACAGCACATCTATGTGGATTCACACCAAGAGCGGCAGCCGCTGCAAGGTACCCTTCCGGATCAGGTTTGGAGCATTTCACCTCATCGCCGGTGATAATGACATCAAACTTATCTTTAAATCCGGGCATATCCATCCATAGATGCTCCATTTTTAATTCATTGCTGCTTGTCACCAATGCAATTGGTATCCCTCTCTCCTTAAGTGTATCTAAAAAGTCAATGGCTCCAGGTAGAGCCTCATAGATCATCATTCCTTCAAGACGTATTAGCTCTTTGGTGACGTTTTCCCTCACTTCCTCTGGAAAGTATCTCTCAAGAATATCCTCAAGTGTCGTACCCTTGATCTTATATGCGAATTTTTCTATTCCTGTCGGCCATTGCATCTCGATGGCTTCCCATATTTTTGTATATATTCGTTCGCTGTCTACCAAGACTCCGTCAAGGTCGAACAGGCATGCTATATCTTTATTTGCTTTCATAATCTACAAAATTACTTAATTTTTATGAAGTGCCAAAAATATTTATTAATTTTGTAGTTAAAAACATTCTGGTAGCGGTTTTGTTCCGATTCTCGGAGTGTGATATCACCCTATTTAATAGAAAATGATAAAAGACATTTCGCTTCGCGTATCGCCCGAGGTGGCGTCCTCTTCCGATCTGCTCGCTCCAAAAGTTTTTGGAGCAGCTGGTTGCAAGGTCAACGATTGGAAAGTGGTGCGTAAGTCAATAGATGCGCGGAAACGTGATATAATCATCAATCTTACAGTGCGCGTGGCTTCCGGCGAAGACCGTGAAGTGCCTTCGGGATATGTGCCTGTAATGTTCCCCAATGTTTCCTCCTCAGAGGAGACGGTGGTGATTGTAGGCGCTGGTCCTGCCGGCTTGTTTGCTGCCCTTGAATGCATACGGCTTGGCATGCGCCCCATAGTGCTTGAGAGAGGGAAGGACGTAGATGCCCGACGCCTTGACATTGCTACGCTGAATCGTGAACGTAGGATAGATCCGGAGTCAAACTATTGTTTCGGTGAAGGAGGTGCAGGGACCTTTTCTGACGGTAAACTCTATACGAGAAGCAAGAAGCGAGGTAATCCTGTAGAAGTGCTTTCTCTGCTTGTGCAGCATGGGGCAAAAGAAGAAATTCTTATCGACTCACATCCTCACATAGGAAGCGATCGTCTGCCCGGTATCATGAAGAGTATCCGCCAGACTATTATTGATTGTGGAGGAGAGGTGCATTTTCAGACAAAGGTATCAGGGCTCATCATCAGCGATGGGCAGATGAGGGGAGTGTCGACTTCCGAGGGCGCTGAAATAATGGGAGATGCTGTGATCCTTGCGACTGGTCACTCTGCACGCGACGTTTATAGAAGTCTTGCACGCGATGGCGTTAAAATGGAGGCTAAGGGGCTTGCAGTGGGTGTTCGACTGGAGCATCCTCAGCAGACTATAGACCGCATTCAGTATCATAATCCGACCGGTCGTGGCCGTTGGCTACCAGCCGCAGAGTATAATTTCGTCACTCAAGTTGACGGTCGTGGAGTCTATAGCT
The DNA here is from genome assembly GCA_964432215.1 of uncultured Sangeribacter sp. Lineage (GTDB taxonomy): Bacteria > Bacteroidota > Bacteroidia > Bacteroidales > Muribaculaceae > Lepagella. Next base: position 7,198 of record CAYSMP010000067.1, on the reverse strand, counting down.
TCTGTATGTGTCCCGGAGGAGTAGTTGTTGCTGCCGGTAGTGGACCGGAAGAATTGGTCGTGAATGGTATGTCAGCCTCATCAAGGAGCAGCATCTGGGCAAATTCAGGCATGGTTGTCGAATTGAGGCCGGGTGATTTTCCGGAATACTCGGACCATGGAGAATTTGAGATGCTCGACCTTGTGGAAGATATTGAGAAGAAATTTTTTGAGGAGTCCGGAAAGAGTATAGTTGCTCCAGCCCAAAGAATGAAAGACTTTGTAGAAGGTAAAGCTTCGAAAAATCTTCCTCCATCAAGTTATATTCCGGGTCTTTATGAGGCGCGTATGGACCATATGCTTCCTCCATTCATTGCCACTCGTCTTCAGAAAGGATTCTCCGATTTTGGACGAAAGGCAAAGGGATTTCTTACTAATGAAGCAATACTGGTAGGTCTGGAGTCGCGCACTTCAAGTCCGGTAAGGATTCCACGTGACAAGGAAACTCTCTGCCATACGGAAGTCAAAGGTCTTTATCCAGCAGGCGAGGGAGCCGGATATGCAGGAGGTATAGTCTCGGCTGCTATCGACGGAATGCGCTGCGCCAGAAGTATCAAACAAAACCTTTCATCCCCAACCCCCATACTCCTCCCACCAAACAACTAAACAACCTCACAACCAAACAACTTCACAACCTCACAACTTCACAACCTGAATTATGAGCACTATATTAGCAATAGAAACATCCGGCAAATTCTGCAGTGTCGCTCTTATCCATGAGGGACTTGCTGAGTTCAGCCGAGAGGATAATGTGGAAATGAACCATGCAAGGGCAATTGGTCCATTTGTCGACGAATGCGTCAAGGAGGCGCGTCGCAGAGAGTGGAAGATTGACGCCGTGGCCGTTAGCATGGGACCTGGAAGTTATACAGGGCTTCGTATCGGTCTTTCTATGGCGAAGGGCCTCTGTTTTTCTCTTGGTGTGCCTTTGATCGGAGTTTCTACACTCAAGCTCATCGCTGTGAAGGCAATGTTTAGAAACATCGATTGGCAGGGTGATGAGATTCTCGTTCCGATGATCGATGCACGTCGTATGGAAGTGTACACGGCAGCTTATGATTTCCGTCTGGATGCTTTGATGAATCCGCAGCCTCTTATCCTCACCGAAGAGAGTTATTCGGAGCTTCCCGAAGGTAGGTCTGTCTATTTTATGGGCGATGGCTCTGCTAAATCTAAGGAAGTGTTGAAAGGGGAGGGACGTCATTGGATTGACGGTGTCAACCCGAAAGCATCTGACATGACAGCCCTTGCAGAAAAGGCATTCCGCGAGGGAGACTTCCTTGACGTTGCCTACAGCGTGCCTGAATACCTTAAGGAATACGAAGCCAAGAAAAGTGCCGTCAAGGGCCTTTAATATAATCCTTTATCATTAATAATTTATCATTGATTTAGAAATGGAAGAAACAATATATGACGTAAACACAGAGGAGATCCGGAACACCGAAGTTGAGCCGGAGGTACTCCACATGATACCCTACAATACCGGAATGGAGCCTCTGCTTCTTGCTGAATATGGACGCAATATCCAGAATTTGGTGGATTTCTGCGTCGGTATCCCGGATAGGGAAGAGCGCACCCGTTGTGCCTATGCTATTGCTGACATAATGACAATTCTTTTCCCTGCTCTGAAGAAGGATCCCAACGACAGGAAGAAGATTTGGGACCACATAAACATTATGTCACGTTTCGAACTTGACGTTGATTTTCCGGTAGAAGTGATTCAGGCAGAGGAGGCAAATCCTACTCCTGATCCTATTCCTTACAGCAATTCACGTGAAATTATCTTCCGTTATTACGGCAAGCACATCCAGGAGATGGTGCGCACAGTAGCTGACATGGAAGATTCTGAAGAACGCTTCAATCTTATCGGTGTGATTGCAAACCATATGAAGAAACTGATGCTTGCGCATAATAAAGAGGCAGTCAGCGACATGAAAGTCTTCAATGACCTGCGTTTCATAAGCGACGGCAAGATCGACCTGCAGCCCGGCGACATTTATCTCTACGACTTTCAGGAGGTGCAGCAGCCCATGAAGCAGAAACAGAATAAGAAGAAAAACAAGCAAAACTTCTGACGGTTATGAGTGAATTCATTGTAGAAGGCGGTTGTCGTCTTCAGGGCTCCATTGAGCCGCAGGGGGCAAAAAATGAGGCTCTGCAGGTGATATGTGCTACGCTTCTTACGTCAGAGAAGGTGACTATCTCCAATCTTCCCGATATTGCTGACGTAAATAATCTTGTCGATCTCATGGCGCATCTTGGCGTCAAGACAGCTTATCATGACAGGCATACATGCGAATTTCAAGCTGATAACGTAAATCTCGCTTATCTTCATACCGATGAATTCCTCAAGAAAGCACAGACACTTCGGGGTTCGGTGATGATAATAGGTCCGCTTGTGGCGCGTTTCGGCGAGGCAGTGCTCCCCAAGCCCGGAGGAGACAAGATCGGACGCCGAAGACTTGACACTCACCTGATGGGCATTGAGAAACTTGGAGGCAAGTTTGATTATGATTCTTCAAGGAGGGTTTATAATATCACAGCTCCGAAAGGTCTTGAAGGAGTCTATATGCTTCTTGATGAGGCTTCTGTGACGGGTACTGCCAATCTCGTGATGGCGGCTGTACTCGCTAAGGGAAAGACAACTATATATAACGCGGCATGCGAACCATACGTGCAGCAGTTATGCCGTATGCTTGTCCGTATGGGCGCAAAGATAGAGGGGATAGGAAGCAACCTTCTCACCATCACCGGAGTGGAATCTCTTTGGGGTGCCAACCATTCTCTTCTTCCCGATATGATTGAGGTAGGTAGTTTTATTGGTATCGCTGCCATGACAGGAAGCAATCTTACTCTGAAAAACGTAGGCATCCGCGATCTTGGAATTATTCCCGATGCATTCTCACGCCTTGGAATAAATCTGACGGTCAAGGGCGACGATATTATCATTGATCAGAAGGAGATTTATGAGATTGATACATTCATTGATGGTTCGATTATGACCATTGCGGATGCTACTTGGCCTGGACTGTCCCCCGACCTCTTAAGTATTTTCCTTGTGGCTGCAACTCAAGCGAAAGGAAGTGTGCTGATTCATCAGAAGATGTTTGAGAGCCGTCTCTTCTTTGTAGATAAACTTATCGATATGGGAGCCAGAATAATATTGTGCGATCCACACAGGGCTGCAGTGATTGGAAGCGGAAAATTCAATTCTCTTAAGGCAGCCCGCATGGTTAGTCCCGATATTCGAGCCGGTATCGCGTTGCTTATGGCAGCAATGTCGGCTAAGGGTACGAGTCGAATTGAGAACATCGATCAGATTGACCGTGGTTATGAACGTATTGATGAACGCCTCAACTCTCTCGGGGCCAAAATATTCAGAAACTGATGATTACGGAAGAAGAAATCACTTCGGTAGGAAAACTGCTGAAGACCCACGCCCTCAAGGGGGAAATGAATATGATGCTCGATATAGATCCAGGGTATTTGGAGGAAGGAAATCCCGCTATCCTCGACATCGACGGCATTTATGTGCCATTCTATGCCGATAGTGTCCGTACGAAAGGAAGTTTCTCATATCTTGTCAAGTTCGAAGGCATAGACAGCGAGATAGAAGCCAAGAAACTTGTAAACAAGACCGTTTATGCATTGCGTGATCGTCTGAAGGAGTTCATGCTTGAGAACTACGATGAAGAGTATGCTCTATATGATGACCTCATCGGTTGGACGATAGAGGATGAAGACACTGGTGTCATTGGTAAGGTTGTAGAAATAGACACTAATACTGAGAATGAATTGTTTATAGTAGAGACTCCGGATGGTAAGACTGTATATATTCCGTTGACCGAGGATTTCATCGAAAAGATGGATGAAGAAGGAAAGACAATATATATGCGCCTCCCGGAAGGCCTTCTTGACCTTAATTTGTAGATATGAAGATACAAAGATTATTGCTGACGTCGCTGTTTGTCTATGGGTGTTCATGTTTTGCTTCTTTTGCCCAAGACCACAACCTTGAAGATCTCACATTTGCGCAGATGCTCAAATCTGTTGATCTCTCCAAAGAACAGAAGGCAGCCGACCTGATCAGGAAGTTTCAGGATCTGGAGGCTCGTCAGAAATTGATGAACGGACCTCTCTCTCCCAAGCAAGGAAACTGTAACATAGAGGCGTTCCGCAAGAAAGAGGTAATTCTTATAACTATTCCTGCAGCCAATCTATTCGCACCCAATTCCTCCGATTTATCAGACGGGGCGGCGAAATATCTTGCTCCTATCAAGAGATATATGAAGGATCCGGATATGTTTCGGGTGCTCCTCGTGATGCATACCGACAATACCGGATCGTCACAATACCGCGACAATATCACCGCTGACCGTGTTGATGCTGTCACAACTTGGTTTGAGGATCAGGGTGCCGATACATCCTACACATTCTCATATGCATTCGGTGATGAATCACCCCTCGTACCGAATACCTCCTATGAGAACCGCGACAAAAACCGCCGTCTGGAGGTCTATCTTATGCCGGGCGCAAAGATGCTCGAAGAAGCTAAAAAAGGCAAAATCGACTTTTAGATAGTACCTATAAGTAAAACATAATGTATTTGTGCATTTCAGTTTTGGACAAGTAATTTGTACATTTACTTTGTGCGCAGATTATAAATTATAATATAACTCGCAATTGCTCAAAAATTGTGCATTCTGAATTATGCATTATATAAAAACTCCGTACTACATAGTTTATGAGGATCGCATAGAGCGCAATCTCCAGCTTTTACAAAGAGTGGAGCAAGAGGCTGACGTAAAGATAATCATGGCTTTCAAAGCAAATGCCCTTTGGAAGACTTTTCCTATAGTAAAAAGGTATTTCAGTTCGAGCACTGCCAGTTCGCTCAATGAAATGCAACTTTCTCTCGATTATCTTGGCAATGATGTGCATGCCTATTGCCCTGTCTATACTGACGAGACTTTCCCGAAATTTCTTGCAGGATGTTCGCACATTACATTCAACTCTCTCGCTCAGTTCAATCGTTTCAAACCGCAGATTGACGAGTGGAACGCATTGCACCCGGAAAAGCAGGTAAGTGCCGGTCTCCGCGTTAATCCTCATTGCAGTGTGATAGAGACAGATATATACAATCCCTGTGTGCCCGGTTCAAGATTTGGAGAATCAGCGTCTGCTCTTGTCGATGGACTTCCCGAAGTGATTGAAGGACTGCATTTCCACGCACTGTGCGAATCAGACAGCCATGATCTCGCAAAGGTGCTTGAAGCACTGAAGGAGCAATATGGTCATCTGCTTCCGAAAGTGAAATGGCTCAATATGGGAGGTGGTCATCTTATGACTCGCAAAGGGTATGATATAGACTTTCTGATCTCGCTGATGAAAGATCTTCATAAAGAATATCCTAACTTGAAAATCATTATGGAGCCTGGAAGCGCATTTATGTGGCAGACGGGTGATTTGATTACTCAGGTTCTTGATGTAGTTGAAGACGCGGGTATCAAGACAGCTATCATCGATGCCTCTTTCGCATGCCATATGCCTGATTGCCTTGAAATGCCCTACAAACCGGTCATCGCAGAGGCTCTTCCGGAAGAAGAGAATACCGATCTTCGCACCGGCGACCATCATTTCGGCGATTCGGAGCGTCATACCTATCGTCTTGGAGGTAATTCATGCCTGAGTGGCGACTTTGTAGGCGATTGGGACTTCGCCGAGCCATTGAAAGCGGGTGATAAGCTGACACTCTGCGACATGAACCACTATACGACAGTGAAGACCAACATGTTTAACGGTATTCAGCATCCCTCCATATGGCTACAACCTAAGGAGGGAGACCCAATTCTCCTGCGCGAATTCACCTACGAAGACTACCGCGATCGCATGTCCTGAAAGTATCATCCTGTAAAGAGCTACTCTTGTCCTGCCGAGTCAAACTTAGTAATAGAGCATGCTCCGCATGCGTCCCAAATTGTCAAAAGGAAATTTACCCTCAATTATATGAATCCGGACAAGTATTATTGGAGCAACCGAGCCTCAATCCATCATATAAAAAGATTGAAGGAATTCCTGCCTGAAAGAAGCGATCCTGAGAAGATCCTTCTTTCAGGCAAGCCTCGCTATATTGAGCATATCGAGCGGCAACTTTTAAGTGCTGATGGACACAGACGTTATGATCTTCTGATTGAATATGACATCTATCATCCATCTCACGGAATATACTTCGGATGCCGATCAACAACCCTCCCGGACTTCAATCATGCTACGGAGACCAATTCTGCTCTTGCAGAATGGAATGCTGTGCTCCCATTAGCATTGCGACGCCTCAACAATGTTTTCCCGGAAAAAGACTTCTCCTGTCGCCTCCGAGACACCGACAATGACAACGACCGCACCTTCTGGCCATTCTGGATCTCACTCCACGAAGACGAATCACCGCACGACGTAGCATGCACCGCTCTCCAAATATTTGCCAATGCCTATCACGATTACACAACCGGCAAAGCAATAGACGTCCCAACCCTTGAAATAAAGCCAATATCATACCCTCCAATACTCTCAGCTTTTACTCAGGAAGCTTACGATGCCTTTATAAGTAGGCTCTCCGCTAATATCGCCATAGTTTCCGACCTTGATCACAAAGACTCCAATGCAAAGCAAGCAATAGAATTATTAGAGAGTTTCATCCAAGCAACAGCAACCGCAGGGTATATAGTGCGCTCGGACGCGTATCAAAATGCTTGGATACTGAACGAAGATGTTTCAGACATCGAATTTTCAGCCATGGTCAAAACTCTCTTCCAAATAGTAGGGGAGCGGCTTAATCTGACATCCCCAATCAAAATCCCATGGCGTCACATTATCCGCCTCTTTCTCCGCCACAACGAATCCCCCTTCAAAGAGCAACTCAAAACCCTCCACGCCCAACACGACACCATAACTGATATTTACAGGCTCGCAACACAACTTCTAAACTCTCATAGTATTAAAAGCCAACTCTCATAATAAAATACGTCCAACTATCACAACAAAACACGTCCAACTCTCACAACAAAACACGTCCAACTCTCACAATAAAACACGTCCAACTCTCACAACGAAACACGTCCAACTCTCACAACAAAACACGTCCAACTCTCACAACAAAACACGTC
>CAYSMP010000066.1:0-18992 GCA_964432215.1 uncultured Sangeribacter sp. | reverse complement strand
GAAGGCCGCGGCCGGAGATGTCTCCGATATACATCGCGGGGCGCTTGCGCACGGCTTCAAGCCCTTCAAGCACTTGGATGTTGTCTGCCGCGTATTCTTTTTGCTGTATTTCTTCTTGTTCCATTTATCGGATTTGAATTTTCGAAGATAATTATTTTGCCTCTATGGCTTTTACGATGGAATCGAAGATGCCGTCGACATCGCCGAGTCCGTCGATCTGCATGTAGTTGCCCTTCCCCTGATAGTGCTCCTTAAGGGGCTCAGTCTGGTTGTGATAGACCTTCAAGCGGTTGAGGATGGTGTCGATATTGTCGTCGGCACGTCCCGTATCCTTACCTCGCTTAAGCATACGCGTCACCAGTTCTTCTTCCGGCACTTCGAGACCCACCACTCCGGTCAGTTCTGTACCTGTCTCAGCGAGTAGATTCTCAAGCTCGATGGCCTGAGGTATCGTACGAGGAAAGCCATCGAAGATGACTCCCTTGCACTCCTTCGGGAGTCCCTTGAGCTCCTGACGAAGGATATCTATCATAAGATCGTCGGGGATAAGGTGCCCTTTACTGATGTAGGAGTCAGCTATCTTTCCTAATTCTGTGCCTTCCTTTATCTGCTTGCGGAGAACCTCTCCTGTGGAGATATGGTGGAGTCCATAACGGTCAATAATCTTCTCGCTTTGGGTACCCTTACCGCTGCCGGGGGCACCGAATAATACCAGGTTCAACATGTGCGGTTTAGTTGTATTTAGTGTATTGGATTTAATGAATTAGAAGTCAGTCTTCCTTTATGACGTATATATCCGGCATATTGCGCGCCTTTCCGTCGAGGTCAAGACCATATCCTATGATAAATTTAGGAGGAATCGTGAAAGCGATGTAATCGGGAGTGAAGCCGGTCTGGCTGCTCACTGGCTTATAGAGCAGTGTGGCGAATTTCACTGATGCGGGATTCTGCTTCTTGAGGTCTTCAATCATTCGGCATGCCGTCAGCCCGGTATCCACGATATCTTCGATAATGATGACGTCGCGTCCTTCGATATCGTCGGTCAGTCCTATGATCTGCTTTACCGAACCAGTCGATGAAGTGCCCTCGTATGATTTATATCTTATGAAGGTGATCTTGGCGTCGTTGAGTCCCGTCGCGCGGATGAGGTCGGAGGCGAAAACGAACGCTCCCGTCAGCACGCACAAGAATATTGGGTCTTTCCCTTCGTAATCCCTGGCGATTTCTGATGCCACGCGGTTCACCTGTAATGAGATCTCGTCGCGGGTCAGATACGGCACGAAAGTGAGCCCGTCTACGATAACTTGCTTCTCTGTTTGCATATGACAATAGTTTGTGCAAATTTACAAAAAAAATCCGACATAAGCAAATTAGTGGGCAGTTTTGCAGGGCTCCGGCATTAAATTTATCGCTACAGCAATTCGTAGTCTGTGTCGATGGCAGTGACTTGAAATTCCGTCCGCCGGTTGATTTGATCGGCTGCCTCCTGATCTTCTTCTGATAGGGTCTCTATTAATTCCGGAGTCAGTTCGGTACCTTCCTCAAACTGAGGATATTCCTTGTTGATGCGCTTTGTGACTGTCTTGGGACGCGTCTTGCCGTAGCCGACCCATGTCAGGCGTGACGGATTGATGCCTTTGTCGACCAGATAGTCTACTACACTTTTTGCCCGGCGTTCGGAGAGCGACATGTTGTAGTCGTCACTTCCCTTACGGTCGGTGTGCGCGCTCATTTCTATGGATACATTGGGGTTATCTTCAAGCATCACTGCCAGCTCGTCGAGAGCTTCTTTCGACTCCGGACGCAATGTGGCCTTGTCGAAATCATAGAAGATATTTTCCACTACACTTGGTTTTGATATAGATGCAAGAATGAAGTCGATACCATATTCGGCATCTTCTTCAGCAGTGTCGCTCTCAAACTCCACTTTCTGGTTGAGATAGCCTTTTGCTCCGGCCATCATAACATATTTTACGCCACGTTGCAGGTTGAACTTAAAACTGCCATCGTCGCGCGCCACTTCCTTTTGGTTAGATCCGTCGTTGCCGACAATGCGTATGATCGCATTGGGTACCGGTTCATCATCCTTGTCGACGACCCATCCGGCTATGCTGATCTTTAGGTCGGGGAGGAGGAAGGAGTAGATATGGTCATAACCTCGTGCATCCCCCCGATTGGAGCTGAAAAATCCGGATTCACCGGGGCCGAACGTGATGCCGAAATCATCACCTGTGGAGTTGATGGGTTGTCCCATATTGTCTATGCTCCAGCGGTCGCCGGTGGAATTTAGGCGTGCTTTGAAGATATCGAGCCCTCCATAGCCGGAATGTCCGTCGCTTGAGAAATAGAGCAGGGAGTCTGTACGCACGTAGGGAAATGACTCATTGCCTCCGGTGTTGATCTGAGGCCCAAGATTTTCAAGGCTTCCTCCTCGTTCCTGAAGATTGATTCGCCATATGTCGAGCCCTCCATACCCGCCGGGCATGTCGGAGGTGAAATACAGGTATCTTCCATCTGGTGACACTGCGGGATGACCTACGGCCGTCACGGTGTCGTTGAGGATCTCAAATTTCTGAGGAGCACTCCAAGACGCCTCGCTACGTCGGGATGTATATATCTCGACAGATGTACTCGAAGTTTCGGAGCGTTTTGCGACTGTCAGATACATCGTCTGTCCGTCGGGAGAGAATGATATGATTCCCTCGTCGGCATCTGTGTTGAGTTCCCCTTCCACCGGTTCGGGGCGTTGCCATTCTCCTTTTTCGTTTTTCTTGGCCATCCATATGTCTCCCTTCTTCATCCCGGTGATCTCCGACTTGTTGTCGCCGGTAGCCTTTTCGTTGGTGGTGGTGTAGTAAAGGATATCGTAGTTCTTGTCGAAATACATGGGTGCAAAATCAGACCGGCGAGAGTTGAAGAGTTTTGGTTGCTTCACTATATAGCGGCTCTTAGGAGCATCTTTCTGGGATATAGCTATGTTGCATCCCCGTATTCCGGCACGGGCTATAGGGTCGTCTGGTTGCACGGCAAGGTATTTCTCATATTCAGTGATTGCCTGAGCGTATTTTCCGGAGGCCTGGAGCATCTGTCCGAGCCGTAGGTAGATGGTAGAGTCGGTCTGGCCGTATCGCAGGGCGTTTTGATAGGCAGCGGTGGCGTTTACAGGTCGGTTAAGCCTCTGGTAGCAGTTGGCAAGTTTCAATGCCACTTCCCCTCTTAGAGGGCGTTCTTCCGGTTTCGTCAGTCGATTGTAGATCTTGCGATACATGTTGGAGGCTGCGAAAAATTCTCCGCGCGCCATAGTGTCGTCGGCATCTGAAAGTTTCACTGACTTGCAGGAGGGAAGGGCTGCCGTCAGGCCGACAGCGGCTATGAAAAGAAGTAATATGTGCTTGATTCTATGCATATAAGATAGAACGATTCGAGACGTCTGTTTATTGCCAAACCCTCATCATACCGGGAAAATATAGAATTGGCGTTTGGGATTCGGATCCCACATCCATTGGTCGATGAGAATGTTTTCGTCAAGTGCTTTGATTTCAAGTGTATGCTTGCCAGGTTTCAGAGATACTGGGACGGTGCGCACGGCTTGACCGCGCATGACATTTTGCTTCCATTGCTCGGAACGGAAAGGTTCTTTAAGGCTGAATACTACGGGTGTGTTGCCGTCTACACTGACGCTGAAGCGAATGTCTTCTCCGTCGATAGCATGCGTTGGCACCACTGCTATCCTTACCACGCCATCAGCTGCTTCTGCCACTTCAAAGTCATAGCCTATGCAGCTTCCCTTGGCAAGAGCCACTGCATTCATACTGTGGCCAAGCATACCGATGGTTTTCGCATCTCCTTTGAGGCGGAGATAAGAATCGGCATTGGAGGCCACACACATACCGGGGTCTGCCTCACGCGGGTTGCCAACATCGGATGTAGGATAGCGCATCATCTCTGCTTCTGTCAACATCAACGGAAGGGAAGGGGCTGCAAACACTGGCAGATCGCGTGGTCGCATATCCATACTCCCTTTCCATTTGCCGTCTGATACAACGTCATTGTAATATTCCGTCAGTTTCCTTACCTCCTGATATGCCCGTTGGCTTTCGGCACATGCTTGTCTGATCCGCTCTTCAAGTTCATAGCGATCCGCCACTCCATTGCGTCCGGAAGCAAGTGTACGGGCTTCTTGAGCCTTCAGCATTGAGCGTGCATGAGCCGCAGAGGCGCATACCGGGTAGATTATTGTCGCGAAGTAGGCGTCGTAAAGCGAAGGGTCGACAAACTTTGTGGCGTAGTCTACTGCATAGGAAGCCCTGTCGAACTCTTCTACATAGCGTAGCAACTCATTGCCGAATTCTTTGGGATTTAATTCCGTGGAGCGTACAGGGGTAAGACGCCGTTCGTAGAGATTCCGATCTTTTTCCACTTCCGACCATCCCATGAATTCAGGACGTCGCTCCCCGCATAGCCGATAGAAGTCGTGCATGACGGGGAAGATAAGTTCAGCTGCTTCTGCTCCGAACTGATTTGTGAGCCAAGTTTTGTAATGGCTTCGGAGGGTCGAGGCGTCGACACTGTCAATGTCCCATGCCATATCCATGAAGAGCTCTAAGTCGTAGCCGGCGATTTTAGGGTCATGTACGTTGGCAATCCATAATTTACGCACATTATTGTCGTAAGCCTGGCGCATCTGATGCCAGATGAGTCCCGGCTGGGTAGTAGTAAGCCATAGATAGTCGTGTGGTTGCCCCCAGTAGCTGAGATGGTAATACACTCCGCCCCCTCCGCTGCGTTTCTGCTCTTTTGCATTGCTTAGGCGAGTAAGATAGCCGTGGTTGTCGTCGCACCACATCAAAGTGACGTAGTCAGGTACGTTTAGTCCCATCTCATATAGTTCGAGAACTTCTTTATAAGGCACGAATATCTGGTCCTGATTAGCTGGGTCGCCAACATTCTCTGCCAGCAGTCGTTGCTGGTCGTTGATTACCTGCTGAAGCCCTTCGAATTTCTCTTCTTTTGTGCTATACCCCTCCATGGATGAATCATGGATGCCTCGCATTCCGATCGTGAAGATATTGCCTCCTTTTGAATCTTTTACTTCACGCAGGCGCTCCGTCCAGTAGCGGTGTACTTCGTCGCGATTTGTCTTATAGTTGAATCTTCCTCTCTTTGCGGTGTCCCATTCCCCGACGTTGTTGCGGAGCATTGGCTCGCAGTGCGATGTGCCGATGATGATACCGCAGCTGTCGGCTTGGGCCTTGGCTCCTTCTACATTGAAAAATGCCGTGGTCCCCTCGTGCATTGCAGGCCAGAGTGTGTTGCCTCGTAGGCGCAGAAGAAGCTCGAATATCTTACGGTATGTCTTTGCTCCTATTTCTGTCTTAGGGGAAGGCTCGAAGTTCAGATGGCTCCAAGGCCGGAGCGACCAATCTTCGTCGTTGATAAAGATGCCACGCCGTTCTACAGATGCTCCCTGCATATCCGAATAGCCATCTTCAATCTCAAGAACCTCTTTCTTCGCAGGGACTACATCGCCCCACCATACCCATGGCGATACGCCTGCTTTGCGCGACATCTCGAGCAGCCCGTAGGCAACCCCACGTCCATTGGCTCCAGCGATGTGGATGACCCTATCTTTTTCCTTTATAGCAAACCCATCAGTAAGTGTCTGAAGTTTCTTGGTGTCGATTCCTGCTGCTTTTGCCTCATTGTGGTCTGCATCAGAAGCTTTGTCAAGTTGATAGAGGCGGATAGTGGCTTTGTCTGGAGTTGTCTTGTTTGCTCGGTGTCCGGTGACAGCCTCCATGTCTTCAGAAAACATTTTTGCTGCAACTTCCACTACCGGATCAGCATCCGATGGAATAGAGTATGATATGGGGTTCTCGCCGCTATACCATTTGATGGCATATATAGGATGGGCAAGCAGAACGAGGAGTGAAATGAGGATGTATCTGATTGATGTCATAGGCCGGTATGTTGTTTATTTCTTTGCAAAGTTAATAAAAAAATCTCAGCTATGGAAATTGCATCAGGTGCCTTCCATCGGCTGAGAAAACTGATTTATGCTGAATAACATATTTTTGTGTCGAACTAAAGGTGTGTGAATGGGTTATATGGATATGGCAGGCCAATCTGCCTTTTCTAATTAAAAAAAATATGGCTTATAAAATTGCAGAAATTGAAGGCATCGGAGATACCTATGCCGCAAAACTACAGGAAGTAGGGATAAAGACTACAGAAGATCTTCTCAAGGAGTGTGCTACTCCAGCAGGGAGAAAGAAAGTGGCAGAGGAAACAGGAATCAGCCCGAAATTGATTCTCAAATGGACCAACCATGCCGACCTTTTCCGCATCAAAGGAGTTGCCGGACAGTTTGCTGAACTGCTTGAAGCAGCTGGAGTGGACACTGTAAAGGAATTTCGGCATCGCGTAGCAGCCAATCTTCACCCGAAGATGGTAGAAGTCAATGAAGCCAAGAATCTTTGTAACCGTGTTCCTTCTGTAGCAGAGCTTGAAAAGATGATTGCACAGGCTAAGGAGCTGGAACCCGTAATTAAATATTAATGTTAGACTACAAATAATTAAGACGGCCGATTCGAATTCTTTTCGAATCGGCCGTCTTGATTATTTGAGTTAGGGGTTAATTCCAGAGATCACGACGAGGGAGCATATTGCCATATCTACTTCTCAGGTCGCTGATAAGCTGTGTCATAGACCGGGAGAAGTTATGGCCTGTCCATACTCCTGAATTGGTAATCATTACCCAACATTCCCCATTGGGAAAACGCTCGATAAGTGTATGAGTGGAGGAGAGAGTGCCTGTACGCCTCCATTTACCTTGTTCATCAATCTCGCTCCATCCGCGTGACACCCGCTCATCTTTGGCAAAAGCTGTCAAAGAGTCAATAGATTCATTTGAGATTATGTTTTTTACATGTGGATACTTATCGGTAGCAGCTACGAGACGTGCCAGATCGGATGCCGATGCGCACCATCCTCCAGCTCCTACCAGACCGTTGACATTGCTTCCACCGTACACGCGTTCCACCATGCGTCCACTTCCATTGTATTCTTCTACAGGTTCGTTGTCGGGGCCATAATAATGTACCTCATCTTCGCTTCGGTCAGCGTAGTAGTTGGTGGCTGGTCTGAAACGGAAGCAACCTGCCGGATGCAGCACTTCATCCGTGACATAGTCCCAGTAGTCTCGTCCTGTCACTCTTTCGATCACAAGAGAGAGTAGCATATATCCGAAGTTGGAGTAGCGAAATCCTTGTCCGGGGGTAAATGCGATCTTACGACCGAGCACTATCTCGGTAAGTTCTTCATTGGTAGGAGGGCCGGGAAGATGTTTGGCAGATATGATATCTTTCGTATTGAACATTGGGTCGCCGGCCCCCATGCCGAATCCCCCTTTGTGTTGTAGTAGATGGTCGACTGTGATGGTGAACAGGCGTGGATCCTTTATGGCGTTGGTGTAGGCTGTATCGTTGAGGATCCCTTCCGGTCCGAATACGGTGGAGTTAAGCTTGAGTTTTCCATCCTCCACAAGACGCATGATTGCTATTGCTGTGACAAGTTTTGATGCTGAGGCAAGACGCATAATATTCTGAGGTGTCATCTCGCGTCCTTCCTCTACATCTGCCATTCCATAACCTTTTGCATACATCAAGGAGTCGTTGCGTGTGATGGCAAGAGATAGTCCCTTGATGTTCCATTTTCCGATAAACCTTTCGATCTGCCGGTCCAATCCTTCAAGTTCGGGAGCGTAGGAAAGCTCATTGGTCAGTTTGTCTGACCAATCGGAGTTTACTATAGCCACAGCCTCTTTTTCTTCCTCCTTCTCGGCTTTACGCTCTTTCCTGAAGGCAAGCGTGAAAATCACCGCTGTGCATACCACAGCGGTGAAAAAGACAATTCCTACCCCGTTTTTTATGTCTCTTTTTTTCATCTTCTGTTAAATATTGTTAAATTCTGAAAGATTTTATATGTTTTATAACATCATTTCGGAATTTATCACTAATTTTGCATCGAGTTTTTCATGGTATTAGATTTTAAGGTTAACAGAAGATTGGTTGTCGTGATGACAATCAATTTTTTTTTGCTTTTTTCCTCAGTTTCAAATAGAGTAAGCTATAAGACTTAAGCCTGAAGACTATTATACTTTTCAAGAGCCTTTTCAAGTACGATCAGAGCTTTTCCAAGCTCTTCGCGATTGAGCACGTAGGCGAGTCTTACTTCATTGCGTCCGGCTCCCGGTGTAGTATAGAAACCGGAGGCGGGAGCCATGAAGACAGTGGCACCTTCATAGGAGAATTCCTTCAGACACCATTCGCAGAATTTGTCTGCGTCATCTACCGGCAGGCTGGCAACCGTATAGAATGCTCCCATAGGAATAGGGGAGTAGCATCCGGGTATCTTGTTGATGCCGTCGACCAGGAAATTGCGACGCGCTACATATTCATTATATACGTCGAGCATATATTCACGGCTGGCATCTACAGATGCTTCTGCAATTATTTGGCCAATCAAAGGGGGGCTCAAACGTGCCTGGCAGAATTTCATGACATTGGCACGCAATTCTTTGTTTTTTGTAATAAGGGCACCGATACGTATGCCGCATTCATTATAGCGCTTGGATACGGAGTCAATGAGTACTACATTATCTTCTATACCGGGAAGATGGAAAGCCGACACATAGGGAGCGCCTGTATAGCAGAATTCGCGGTAAACTTCATCGGAGAAAAGAAAGAGATCGTATTTCTTTACCAGGTCGCGTATCTGCATCATCTCCTTAATGGTGTAGAGGTAGCCTGTTGGATTATTAGGATTGCAAATAAGTATTCCCTTAGTGCGTGGAGTGATGAGTTTTTCAAATTCTTCTATAGGAGGAAGCGCGAATCCCTTGTCGATTGAAGAAGGAATTGAGACAATCTTTGCTCCGGCGGAGATTGCAAAAGCCATATAGTTGGCATATGCAGGTTCAGGAACTATAATTTCATCTCCTGGGTCAAGACACGCCATAAATGAGAAAAGCACTGCTTCTGAGCCTCCACAAGTCACTATAATGTCGTCTACGTCTACGTCGATATTGAAGCGATGGTAGTATTCTTTCAGTTTTGCTCGTAGGGATGGTAGGCCATCTGAAGGGCTGTATTCAAGCACTTCTCTATCGATATGTCTTAGTGCTTCGAATGCTTGAGGGGGTGTCGGAAGGTCAGGCTGTCCGATGTTAAGACGGTATACCTTTATGCCGCGCTTTATGGCTTCATTGGCCAGTGGAGCAAGACGTCGTATTGGGGAAGCGGGCATTTCAAAGCCGCGTTCTGATAGATTTGCCATTGTAGGTTTGTGTCGTTGTTTGTTTTTGGGAGAGTTTAGTCTGTTGGATATTGCGTAGTAGGGTTTTTGAGTACTTCCAGAAAGTCATGGGCTGCCATGCGTGCTTCAGGAAGATTCATGAGGAGATAATTGCCACAATCTTTCGGAGTTGCACCCGGCACATCCCCTTCAAATTCTCTGATAAATTCGAAAGTTTCTTTGAGTAAGGGGATTATGTCTTGCGGTGTGAAATCGCCGTTTAGTAAGAGATAGTTGCCCGTACAGCATCCCATTGGACCCCAATAGACGATCTTGTTGCCCCATTGCGGATGGTTGCGCAGGAAAGTGGCAGCTAAATGTTCCATTGCATGCAATGCCGAGATGGAGAGTGCTGGCTGTCTGTTAGGTGCCGTCATCCGTATATCGAATGTAGTTATTATGTCGCCAGAGGGTGTGGTGTCCTTCCTGCTTAGATATACCCCCGGCATGAGGGTAAGATGGTCGATTGTGAAACTTTTGATTTTTTTCATGATGCAAAAATACTAAAATTTTTGCAGATGTAAGGTAATAATACTGCAAAAATTTCTTTTGTTTTGCAATTTACAATACTCGACACTCTACATAGACAAATGAAAAATCATCATTGGCAAGTAGCAATGATGATTTTTCGGTGCTGTGATTTGTAAAAAAGGAATTAAATCGTTAACTTTGATATTCAAATTAAAAACTGGTAATATATGGATAAGAAAGCAATGAAATATTCCGAGGCTATAGCCGAACTTGAGTCGATTACTGCTAAGATGCAGAGTCCGGAATGCGATATCGATTCGTTGGCGGTTTTGACATCAAGAGCTCTTGAATTATTAAAGATCTGCAAGGAGAAACTCTTCAAGACTGATGAAGAAGTCAGGAAATGTCTTGATACATTGTCTGACTCACTTTAGTTTCAACATTCGTCCTATTGGAAGGGGTTCTGACTGATTGAGCATATTGAGTTGGCATAGGCGCATGACGCTGATGCCTGCTTGGCGTGCCACACTTTCCGGGGTGTCGCCTACACGGACTATGTAGGTGGATTGCTTCTTGAGTGATTTCGACTGATGTGAATAGGTAGGCCCTTTGGTCTTGACTTCAGGTGTTTCCTCCGCTATGTAATACACGCGTCCATAAAAATCAAATATAAGCGTAGGATCCACTGCAACTCCTCCGAGCCTCGTCTCGAAATGCAAGTGTGGGCCGGTGCTGTTGCCTGTGTTGCCCCCAATGCCTACCGGTTGTCCAGCGTAGACAAATTGTCCTTGACTGACGAGAGCATATTCCAGATGACCATAGAGTGTTTCCATTCCGTCAGGATGAGTCATCTTGACGTAGTGGCCATAGCCGTCGTGATCGTATGAAATATTTTCCACAGTTCCGCTTACAGCTGCGCGTACGGTATCACCTATATGGAGTGAAAGGTCCACTCCGTGGTGCATCCTGTTGAATTTAGGTCTCCAACCGAAATTTGAAGTGATGAAGCCTGGCACAGGGCGGAAGAAGTCTGGGCGCGCGAGTGTTGGGGGCGTATATGAGTCTTGCCAAGTGTTTGAGATGTCAATGTCATCATCATAAAGTTGGCGTTGCATATTTCGGAATGCTTCACGCTTCATGGAGCTAAGGATACCGTCGAGCATCCTTACATTGATATCTTTCGTCTTTAATTTTGTTTTGTAGCGAGGTTTTCTAGTATCGAAAGTGGTGTGAAGAGCATCATTTTCAATTTTCTGTTTATCCACGGATGCAGCGACAGCCGCCACAAGTTCCGACAGATCGTCGGCTCTTGTGGCGGAAGTGCCAGCGGCTAATGCCGCGAGAGTCAGGAGTATGGTTTTTATTTTGTTCAAATTATTTGTCGATTACTTCATTTTTCTTATTCTTCATTTCTTCGATGAGCGGTTGGCCGTAGAGTATCCAGGCCGCACAAGCAACGAATGCTAAGAATACGAATCCTACCAATATAAGAGGTTTACGGGGCGATGTAGGCTTGATTGGCACGGTCGCTGGAGTCACTGTTGCGTAGACCGGTGTATTTTCCTGCACTTTTGCCTTTGCTGCCTGCACTTGTTGTGCTGTCTGATTGTAGAGATTGAAAGCCAGGGTAGCTTCGTTCTGCAGTCGTTCCCGAGTTGTCTGGGCTGAGTGAAGGATCAAGCCGTTGTTTCTGTCAAGGTAATCAGCGTAGTCTTGCTGTGCCTTATAATAATTGGCTTGCGCCTCTTTGTTAAGGAGCTCGGCATACTCAAGGTCTTTACGTGCCTTGTTCGTACGGTAGTCTGTGATGAAGTCTTGAAGACGGCTCACTACTGTGTCGGCTAATGTTGCTGAGATTAGAGGATCCTGCATCATTACCGAAAGGGTAATGACAGATGTCTTGGTGTCTACAGAAGCATTAATTCTTGTCTGAAGGGCTTTGACTATTAGGTCTTCCTCCTTCGTAAGCTTGAATGAATCTGTTTTTTTGTTTGGATCTACTTCCTCATCATCTCCTGAACGGAGCATACCAATAAGTTTGAATGGGGCGCCGATTACTACCGACCACCACGGTGATTTCAGATCTTCCTCTACGTATTCCCGTAGTGTCACCTTTGTGGTACCATCGATGTCTTCTACCGGCACGTCAAAGAGCCCTACAAGGAAAGGTACTGAACTTACCACGTCAGGATAGAGCATTGGGTTGACAGCATCAGCACCAGCCTGTGCGCCATTACCCAAACCTACCATGGCTGCCATAGCACCGAGTCCTCCACTCATCTTTTGGTTGTTGCCCAACTCAGGTGCGAGTTTTACATCGGTAGTGTATTCACGCGGTATGCTGAAAGCTACAATGAGACCAAATATTGCTCCAATGAAGCACCAAAGACATATTTTCTTCTTCTGGTGCCAAAGCTTCATGGCCAGTTCAAGAAGGTCGATCTCTTGCTCGTCTTCCTGATCGTTATGAATTCCCTCTGCAGTAGATGTGCGGAGTTCTATTTCGTCGTCTTTCTTATTGCTATCGTAAGAGTTCATGCTAATCTTGTTTTTCTATAGATTACTTCTTAACAATGGCGGCCACTGCAGCGGTCATTGAAGCGAGCGAGCCGAGTGTGGTTGTGATTGACATTACCTTTGACCAGTCGAATGACTGTCCTTCAGGCTTAGACGGTATGATGATCTGGCATCCGGGTTCTATTTTTGTCTTGCTATTAGCCTTTGCCACAGAACCGTTCATATACACTACGTAGGCTTTATTCTTCCTTGCGCGTTCGCCATAACCACCGGCTTGCTCGATATAATACTTCAGCTTCTTGCCCGGTACGTAGACGACTGTATTCGGGAATAGAACGTCGCCTCCTATCTTAACAGTACTCTGAAGTTCCGGAACTACGAGAAGGTCACCCTCTTGCACAACGAAGTCGTATGTGCTTCCCGGATTGTCAAGAGCTTTTTGCAGGTCAATACCGACTGAGCTTACAGTAGAGAGTACAAGGTTGGAGGCTGAAATCGAGTCAGTTGAGTTATTGGCGTTTGCCATAGCGAGTCGGCGGGTCTCCTCATTCATGGCGATCTGTTCGGCAGTCGCCCTACGACGAAGATATGCGCCCTGCACATATGCACTCTCAAGCAGACCTCCAGCTCTACGGATTACGTCAGATATTCGCTCGTTGCGAGTGTCGATCACATAGCTTCCGGGGAAGAGCACCTGGCCCTGAAGAGTCATTGTCTCCTGCGGACTATATGTCGGACTTTTTCTTACCTGAACCAAGTCATATGGCTTGAGAATGAATTCCGCAGCTGCACCTACGTCAAGTCCGTTTTCAATATTGACTGTGAAAGTTTCTGCAATCTGGTTGGTTGCGTCAGTAGCGTTCTGGTCAATAATACGGCGTGATATTTCAACTCGTGCGGTGGATGCACCTTCGCGCAGACCACCAGCCTGCAGTATAAGGTCTTTAAGAGTTATACCTTCTGCATAAGGATATGAGCCAGGAGATGTCACGAGGCCATCAATGGTAAGTGCTCCTCTTTCAGTGATTGCGTTGATATTGATGATATTGACGATATCATTTTTGCGTAGTTCTATATCTGCGGCAGTGCCATCCATGATGTCTCCAAGGTTGATGGCAAGAATCTCGAGGGAGCGGTCAGGCTTTTCACGATAGATCAATGCTCGTCCGAGATATGCATCGTCGGTAAGTCCTTCTGCAGTCTGAATGAGTTCTCTAAGAGTCTGCACCTTGTCGTTGATAGCGTAGGTGCCAGGACGATAGACTGAACCGCCTATTTCTACTTTATTAGTATACTGGTCGGTCACTACTCCTACAGAAATTATGTCGCCGTCTTTAAGCGCATAAGAGTTGTAATCGTTCTTGCTGACAGTGTTGTATTCTTTGTCAAGTCCGTTAAGACGTAATACACGCACTACATCGCTATATGCGTCACCGGTGAATCCGCCTGCGTATTCTATAAGTTTGGAGAGGTTTTCATTAGGTTTGAGCTCATAGAACATCGGTCGCTTTACATTGCCTTCGATATGGACTAGTTCCTCATAGGGTGGGACTAGGATGACGTCACCTTCCTGCAAGCGAATGTTGCCTACATCTTTTCCTTTGAATAGGAAGTCATAGACGTCGATGGTGGATACTTTTTTGCCGTTGCGGAAAATCGCAATATTTCGGAGCGAACCGATATCGTTAATGCCACCTGCATTGTAGAGTGCGTGGAAAGCATTGGAGAAAGGAGAGATGCGGTATGTACCCGGAGTGCTCACTTCTCCGAGCACGTCAATCTGAATAGATCGTATCTGTCCGAGAGTCAGATTGATGTCTGTGTCGCTGCCAACTCCGGAGTATTTTTTTGCGAATATATTTTTCAGTTGTTTGTTGGCTTCTGCTACAGTAAGACCGTTAAGATAGACGGGACCGAGCTGTGAGATCATAATTCTTCCGTCAGGAGAAATCTGCTGGCGGATATTGTCTTCACTGACACCCCAGATATCGATGATGACTTCGTCGCCAGGACCAAGCTTGTAGTTCTGTGGAGTCGCCATATTTGAGTTTGGCTCGAATGTAAGGGCACGTGAGTTAAATACATCATGGCCGTATATTGTCTTGTTAACAGCTGTTGTTTCCTTTACGTCGTCAACGGCCTGGTTACTTTCCTTGCTTTCTGCAACTTCTTCCCTGAGTCGGGAACTTAATTGAGTTCCTGTCGTCTTGTTGACGTCTTCATTCTGCTGCTGTTCGTACTGAGCTCTGATCCTTTGGATTTGGTCTGCAGTCACGCCTTGTGCGATCAGTTCCTTACCGATCTGGTTCTGTGACTTGCCGGTTGCGGCTTGAGTCTTGATGTAAGTGATCACTTGCTCATCTGTCAGCGCCATGGCGGGCAGTGCGAAGAGCAGCATCAACGGGACTAAAAATCGAGTTAGCTTCATATCCTAAGTGTGATTGATTTCAGTGATTGCATATAAACTGCGCAAAATTAATAAAAAATCCTGGTACTGCCAAGAATTTTTAGGATAAATGTTATTTGATTATGTAAAGGGGGGTGTCAGTTAGAAGCAATCATAAGATAAATGATTATATAAAGGAACTCGGGAAACTTGCCGGATTTGATACCAAAATCATAATTACCCGATACAAAGGGCTTGATCGAATTGAAACCATCTATCTCTAATTTATGTTATTCGGGGGGATCAAGTAATGCTGGACAGCGATTTGGCGCAGCTATATGGCGTTGAGACCAAACGACTAAAGGAACAAGTTCGTCGTAATATTAATAGATTCCCGAAAGACTTTATGTTTGAGTTGACCAAAGAAGAATGTTTAAGGTCGTAAATTGCAACATTTTGAGTGAGATTTAATTTTATAATGTAAAATGAAGTAAGAAATCTTTATGAACAAATTCCTGTGGAAAATGACAGGTGAGGAATTTTGGCTTTTCTCAAAGTCTGCCTTCTCATAGACTTTAATTTACTTTTTCGGATGCGAATAATTAACTATGTCGGTGGGACGTCTACTCATTTTTCACAAGAGAAAGGGGGCATTCAGCATTAGAGAAAATTTTTATAATCCTAATAGGACTTTTTAGGCTACACTGCGTCTGATAGAGAAACGAGACACTAAATATATTTTCAACATTCAAACGCATTACGATATGAAGAAATCACAGACTGCAAGGCTTACGGCACTTCTACTCGCCATCTTTAGTCTGGCAACTTCTTGTGCGGATCATGATGATCCGCAACTTTCACCTATCGATACCACTCGGGTGAAGATTACTGCTACGGTCAAAGACATCCCCAATACCTCATGGCTTAACATCACTGAAGAATTGACAATCAGTGTATCCAATATAGAGATGTCGGCACCAAAAGGTGTTGTCTTGAGAAGCATATCTTTAGTAGCTAATAATGGCATAGGTAGATATACTGTAGACGACAAACCTTATTCTGGAGAACCGCTTGAGTTCAAAGTGCCTCTTACAATGCTCAAAGGACGCGTGAGCTTTTCATTAAGAGGTAATCTGATAAAAAAAGACAGTCGGGATGCTGAAATAATTATTGCCGACAACATACAGAAAATTGTGTTTTCAGAGGAACCGGAATTTAAGTGTGAAGGATGGCTTTACGTTTCTGTAACGAGTAAATCAACTTCAGGAGAGATATATGAAAACTCTTTTGAAGTCAGATCCACTGACGATCTTATGATCCCCATTCCGCAATCTAAACTTTACTGGACTCCACAAGAAGGTAGAGCATCTACTCTTGAGCTTGCATTAGGTGCCGGTGGGACCGCCTGGAGTCCCAATACAACTTTTGACTGCAAAATAATAAATTCAACAATAGGACATTCTACAGGTGGGGATGCTACACTTAGATTGACAATCCCCAATATTCCAAGATCGTTAGGTGCAGAAAAGCTGCAGGAATACATTGAAACATCTTATTCCGGCACATGGGAAAACATAAGTATCGAGCCTTATAATCTAACTAATGTTTTCAGTATCGTTGAAGTTGAAGAATAGGTTGACATAATTTTTAAGAGATGCTTGTCGTATATGGCTTGAGTCCATATTTGATAAGGCTGATTCAAATTTTAACATATTAAATAACATACCGTATATGGCGATATATTCTTACTTAATATCTCCACTATCTGACGATATCAAACGTATATATAACGAGTCTCATGGTCCCATGTTGAAAGAAGTTATACTACAAAATGAGTTTGACTATATATGTAAGGAAATGAAGTCAGACGAAGAGCTGCATTATGCCTTAATTCTTGCGAATATCGACAAAAAGGGTATTCAAAAATTTGAGTTTATCGTCAAGAAGAAATAAAAGAAATTTATATTCCGAATAAAACGATACAAAAAAAATGAAAAAACTTTTAATTCTCTTTTCGTTCATTGCCTATATTATTACGGCTTGTAGCGAAGAAGATTCGCAGCTTATGTTTTCAGTGGAAAATATTTCCAATCCGGAAAATATAAAGTTGGAGTATTATTCGCCTGATCCAACATGCGTTTCAAAAATGTATTGGATATATGCCAATAGGAATGCAAGTGAAATAAACATTAAGTGTACCAATGCAAATTCGATATTCATTGAGGATCATGAGGGTAAGAGATTAGAACAATATCTTTGCTCCGACGGGTTTTGGAAAGCTGAGATAATCAATTCAAATACCATAACTTTTACCTGTGAAGAAATTGATAGTGATTTATATTCAGATCAAGTTGGATTCAATGTTGTGTCTCAAACGAAGAAAGGGATGGTTAGGACAGGTATTTATGTTAAGCGATTACCAATATCAACTCCGTTGAATTCTAACTTCTGAGATTAACTTCATCTTTTTCGATAGCCTTTGCAAGATGTGTTTATGTCGGACATCGCGCAACGTCATGCCGACTAAAACACCCTTGCAAAGGGAAAAAGACCTTTATCTACAAGGCTCTTTTTTAGGCCTACCCCCTAATGTCGTTATGAAATGGACCTGGTATAACGATTACAAGGCAATGAAGCCTTATATCGACATAGCAGATAGCATAAAAATTGATGCGATGAGTTGTTCCGACTGATTATCTGATGCTTATTACCAAAATGTTAATAATTTTTGCTAATTTTGCATTATGAATGAGAATATTCCTATACCACTTGCTCCAGAATCGCAAGACAATGAGATAATACTCTACCAACCTGACTCAACGATTAAGCTTGAGGTAAGGCTGGAGAATGAGACTGTATGGTTGACTCAACAGCAGATTGCAGACTTGTTCGGAACAAAACGTCCGGCCATAACAAAACATCTTGCCAATATATATAAATCCGGTGAATTGGAGGAGAAGAGCACATGTTCCATTTTGGAACATATGGGTAACGATGGCACTCAACGCTACACTACGAAGTATTATAACCTCGATGCAATATTATCGGTAGGATATAGGGTAAATAGCAGAAATGCAACCTTATTCCGGCAGTGGGCTAATAAAGTATTGAAGGAATATCTGTTGAGAGGTTATAGCATCAATCAACGCCTAATGTATATGGAAAGTCGGATTGATCATAGGCTTTCCGAACATGACAATCAGATAAAGGAATTGAGTAGTCGAATGGATTTCTTTGTTAGAACATCCCTGCCACCAAAAGAAGGAATCATATATGACGGGCAGATATTCGATGCGTATACTCTTATGTGCGATCTCATACGCAGTGCCAAAAGCCGCATTATCATGGTGGACAATTATATCGACGATTCAGTATTGCGTCAGCTCGACAAGCGCGAAGAAGGAGTGTCAGCCACCATATTTACACCGTCCATAAGCAGGACTATGCGTCAGGATTTGGAACGTCATAATGCTCAGTATGCTCCTATTGAAGTGAAGATATTCCGTAGGGCACATGACCGCTTTCTTATAATAGACGATATTATCTACCATGTCGGAGCATCATTCAAAGATTTAGGTAAAAAGCTTACTGCCTTCTCCAAGATGGATATTATGACCGCTGACGAATTGATAAGCTATTTGGAGGCTTCTAATTAAATTTTTTCTCTCATATAAGGTTCCCAAACTTGGTTTTGGGCAATAAGACATACTGACATTATCCGATACTTACTGATATCTCTCAAAAATATTGAGAAGTGCACCCCAAAAGTTAGACACAAAAACTTTTTTTGTGGACACTAATGGAAAATCCATATAATTCCTCTTTCCCTTAGCATAGTAATCTGTGTCGGGTAGATATTTCTGGCAGTCTCAAAGTTTATACAACGAGCCGATTCCACAGATGGTCTGATGCTAATTTTTGTACCAATAAATTAAATCGTTAATTTTGCATTATAATGCAGTAATAAATGGAAGAAAATAACCTAATCAACTCCACTCCCTTATCGGAATCTTGTGATGGCAATCTAATGCCAATTGAAACCCTTATTCATGTCATTCGGGGACGGCAGGTGATGCTGGACAGCGATTTAGCGCAACTATATGGCGTTGAAACTAAACGCCTAAAAGAACAGGTTCGCCGTAATATCAATAGATTCCCTGAAGACTTTATGTTTGAGTTGACCAAAGAAGACTGTTTAAGGTCGCAAATTGCGACCTTAAACAGTGGTCGAGGTCAGCATATCAAATAT
Source organism: uncultured Sangeribacter sp. (assembly GCA_964432215.1). Taxonomy (GTDB): domain Bacteria; phylum Bacteroidota; class Bacteroidia; order Bacteroidales; family Muribaculaceae; genus Lepagella. The sequence goes on along the minus strand of CAYSMP010000066.1, from coordinate 15 downwards.
ATGCCCTTTGTCTTT
>CAYSMP010000065.1:0-19141 GCA_964432215.1 uncultured Sangeribacter sp. | reverse complement strand
CGATTTAATTGTGAAATTATTGAAGTTCATAATTGTTCGTTTTTTGTGTTTTTCGATAATTTAACAAATAGCGTGCCAATAGGGTTCAAAAAAACAAGGAAAATCTCTCGTTATCTCATAAAAAAGGTCAGAGACATATCATACCCATTTATTTTAGACTTTCGACTGCGACAGCAAAGTTTATAGAAAAAAGAAGCATCCCGAGTCGGGATGCTTCTTTTTAATCAATAGCGGCAACTACGCCGTAAGGGTCGATTTTGACGGTCCGAGTTCCTTTGGCAAGCTGATATTCATCAGTCACTTGTCGGTCTGCGAAATATAAGTTATCGGTAGAAATTCTGTCGGCTTTCATCACTTCGGCTGCAAGCTGACGGTCGGAATCAATACACATACCGATGTATTTCGCGCCGGATCTCTCGGCTTCTCTTGCGAGGCGAACATTCGAGATGCGGCTCTCCGCATCCTTAACACTCCAGAAATTGACGATTACTTCTTCTCCTTGCAATTCAGAAAGGAGAATGGACTCTCCATTGCTTCCGGTAATTGAAATTTCAGGGGCCTGATTGCCCACCTCAAGCGGGACATTTTTTGTTGAAACAGCAGATGTAAGCCAAAGCGTACCAACTACAGCTGCAAGAACTCCCGCGCTTTTGAGTTTAAAATTCATAAAAACAATTTTTGGTTAGACATTCCCGGAAAGGTCTGCAAAAAGCAGATCAAGGAGAGTCTCCGGGGTGTTTCGGTGTTACGGTCTATCATAAAATGGGTATGAAAACCGTCTGCTAAGAAAGGATATCTATCGCATTAACCTTCTACAAACAGGCCGAAACATTTAACTTAAGATTGTCGGGAATCTCTATTCCCATAAAATTCACTTCATATATTATAACGCAGGGTTTAAGTAATTGTTCTTTAAAATATGCTGTATAACATATTTTTAATGATTTTGTAGTGATATCTGCTGAAATTTCAACTTGCTTTTAAAACCTATTAACATAAATTCAATAATTTTGAAGTGCGGTTATCACCTTTTTTTTCTAATCAGCGTGCAAGCGACATATTGATAGATACTCCAAAGTTACTGTTGGAAGTAGGAAATGCAGAAGAAGATACGAGCGGAGTATTCACTTGGTGGTCGAAGAATGCAGCAAGGGTAATACGTCGGCTCAGAACATAACTTGCCATGAAGTTTAAAGAGAACGACTTCGTGCCTTGAGTAGCCTGGGTATAAGCTGTCTCAATTCGGCGTATAAGGCTCGAATTGTTGGCAAAGTTAAGATCTACATCGATAGAGAGGTCGTTGCTTACTCCACCCTGTCGGCTGCCAATCTTGATAATTTTATTGAAGTTTGCTATCTTATACCCGGCGCCAATCGTAATCTGACGAGAAGATGTTTCTACAATTTGGCCAGCCTGAGAGTTGAGATTAAGCGTACGGCTGTCTACATACTGCATGTTCACCTTCAAGTCGTTGTTGAGCGTAGCATTAAAACCTATAAGAGGATTAAACTTCTCAGTAATAGCCACTGAGGCAATATTGTATGGTGACGACGGTATCGGATTTTGTGTGCCATCATCAAGAGTGAAGCCATAGTCGCCTTCTACTCCTATCCAATTGAGATATGAAGTATAGTTACCTGCTGAATACGTACAGTTGTATGCATGCTGGATAGTGAATGTCTTAAACCAGTTCTTCATATTGCCAAGATTGATAAATCCATCGTAGGTCACTTTCCAGTTAGGAAGCATAGAAGATAGCCCGGGGAAGAGGTTCAACGTGACCTTATTGACATCCGTACCGCTATAAGCTGCAAGGAATGCCGGAATAAGGACGTCGCTAGAAGTGCGACTTACACTGCCCACTTCCGGATTATAAGCCGTACCCCCTAAAGGATTCCCTTCCATAAAGCCAACTTCCGGATAGCGCATACCGGCATATCGGGCCTCGTAGCGACCGGCAACAACGGGGATATACTGCAGGAATTTGTTGAATGCTTCAGAATAGTATCCATCTTCAGCTTTATACGACTTGAGCGCCGTACGCATAGCCACGTGCGTACGGGTATAGCTTCCTGTGCGTGAAGTCGGCATTCCCGCATACATGAATTGCACCTGATTCGTACGATTGTCGGTCAAGTTTTCTGTCAGCGTAATCTTCAATCCGCGTACAGGCTCAAGAGTCAGCTCAAAATTAAATTCCTGTCCTTTGTTCCAGATAGCGGGGGATGTATTCTGGCCGTCGGTCAAAAGCCAACCTCTTTCAAGAGCTTTATCCACGAAGCTTTCATCATAGAATCCGAAAGCAAAATCCAAACCCGGAGTCATAGGACCGTAAGCGGTAGATTGTCCGAAAATATCGCCCACACTAGGCGAAAACAAAGGAAGATTCAGAGAATGGCTCTGGCGCCATCTCATCGAGAAGCTTCGCGGAGCCATAAGCAGACGAACTCCGTGTTGCACTATCTCCATTCCAAGACTCTTCTTTTCCGTTTTCTCCTTCTCCCGGGCTACTATCTTTACGATATCTTTGCCCTTATTCAGAATCTCAACACTGTTTTCATCTATTGATTTAGTCTTGAGGTCAAAACGCTTACCTTTGACAGTAGCGGTTAAGATTACATCTTTCGTCTTTAGATTGTGGGTAAATACGGTTGTCGAGTCTTCTGAAAGCTGGATGCTCTTTTCCAAGCGTTTTGCCTTAGTGGCTGTCTTCTTACTATTCTTCTTTGCTCCTCCATTAACGTTTTTCCTATTAGCACCTGATTTTCCAGCAAAACGCTGGTTGATGTCCTTAAGGAACTTACTATGATTATAAAGTGTCTCGAAATTGATACGTGCGTCAGCATTCCAGGTTGACTGATTTCGGATAGTATTACCCATGTCAACATCTTGTATCTGAGTGCCACGGTCCCATTGATAAGTCGACGTATAGCTGAGATTTCCCGTCAGATAGTCAAGGAAAGGAATCTTATTGAATGGAGCCTTATAGCTTCCGGTAAAGGTCTGATTGTAATTCCATGGTGTGCCAAGTCCTTTTATCGAATTGAGCACTGTGTCCTTCCAATCACGATATTTATCGGGGAAAAGCTTCTTATTGACTGCGCCAATAGTTTCCTCTATACGTGCAGTCGTATTGCTCTGGAATGATAAGGAAAGCGACTGGAGAATATTCCAATTAAGCGAGAGCTGACGATCCCAAAGGAAGTTCTTGCTGACTTGGACCGGCAACTGCATATCCACATCAGCCTCCGACCGCACCTGCTGCTCATAGTAGTGGCGCGACATACTGGTGAAGAAAGTAATGTTATTAAATATCCAGTTCACCTGCCAGTCTTTGAGGAATTTTTGAAATTTCGACTTTCCATCAAGCTTTGAGAATGGTTTCCAAGGCTTGAAATAAGGAGAATATGAATATTGGAACGATCCACGATAATCGGAAGTATTCTCATACTCAGTAGTAGGATCCATATTCTTCTGCTTATTAAAATTGAAAGCAATTGTAAAGTTAGACGGATCCCAAGGCATCGCATTCTTCGATGTCACATTAAATCTCATGTTAGAAAGCGAAAATGATTCAGTAGTCTTCTTAGTGACGGCATATCCCTTGATCGAATCTTTTTCTGACTTGGTCGCCGCTGCTGCAAGTGCATCCTTAAGAAGAATATCCTGGTCAAGAGGATTATATTTAGGAGTTGTAGTCTCACTTGAGCGTGAATAATATACGGGCGCGGCCAGTTTCACTTTCTCCGGGACGAGCTTGCCGAGATTGCCCTGCACCGAGAAGTTGTACTGATCGTAGTTGTCGAGTCTTCGAGCTGAAAGCCCCTGGTCTACACTTCCGAATCCAGCCGTCTCTTTATGCATAGCAAAATTGACCGTAGCTACGTCGGAGATGGCCAAATTGGCATTAACCTTGGCAGCCCAACCACCTTCCTGATTGAAATCTGTCACCTTAAGTTCGTTGACCCAGATAGTTCCGTCCTTAACTGTATTTGATTTATTGCGCACCCCGATGAGCATAGTCCTGACATCGCTGAGGGAAGGATTTCCAAGTACAGAGACTGTATTACGTTGATTATCCGGATCTCGCATTGAGAACAGGCGGATATAGCCTGCACCCTCCTGACCTTCCGACATAGCCCTATTTCGCGCAACCTTCGTAGACGTGAAGAGTTCAAAGGGAAGATCCAGGAAGTTATTTTTCGGCCAAACAAGCCAACGGTCTGCCGACGACATATTGTTATATTTGCCTGGAGCGGTTATGTCAAGAGGTATCTCATATTCATAATAATTGTTCTTCACGTCTGAACCGACACGGATGAAGATAGCAAGGTCTCCATCCTTGAGATTGGTGCGGTCGTCTACCTCTGCTTCTGCATGCACCCACATTTGCAAGCGTTTATATATGCGAAGGTCAAGTTGAGTATTCTTATAGATTCCACGCGCATCACCAGGCTGGATACCTGAGAGCTTTAACTGAAGAGATTGCTCATTGAGCTGAGTGGCAGCCGCACTACTGGAATCCTGAATACGTGTGACTCCGGGAGGAAGAATATAATTGACCGGGGTGCGCTTGGAATTCTCTTCAATGTTGACTACACTCATGTCGATATCACCCTCCGCAGGAGAGTCATTACGGGAATTTAAATTAAATTTATAGTCGCGCCATTCACCTCTGACGAGTTCAAGCGAACCAAATCGCAGATGGGTAGTCTCTGTAAAACCGGTCATGAAGATTCGGGCAAAGCGTATCGTTGAGAAATCGCTTATGCCTCCCACTACTTTTTCAGGACTGGTCAAGGGTATCTTAAATTGATACCAGACTCCTTCCACTTCTTTGCCGCGGTCGGTAATACTAGTCACCTGTTTATCTGTCACAAAATTACGTCCTACGACGAGATCCTCTGGTCGGATGGATACACGATACTGGAAATAGCGTTCGTATTCATTAAGCGTATTATCCTGATTGATATCCTCTACGTCAGGCACAGCACGGCTTGACTGATACTGTGGATTCGGGCTTTGGTCGGGCGACAAGGAGTTACCCTCCACTCCATTGTAATGCTTATATCGGTCAAGGATGGAAGTATGCTGGGCGTCGTAATAATCAGAGCGGAAGAAATGGTAGTTATCGCCAGCAGGATCGTTGAGTACAGATAATGGATCATCCTGTAGGCGTACTAATGCCTCCCCCGACAAACGTGTCTTCAACTTCTCGACAAAAGATGCATACGTAGGGAAGGAGAACTCTTCTTCCGTGGGGATTCCATCAAGACCTACATCCTGGAGCAACCTGGCATCCGGTGCGTTCTCAAATGCATATGTGAGTGAGTTCTGCTTCGATACTTTACCCCAGACAGTCTCTTCTATAAAATCAGTATTGCCGTCTACCGGCAGACCGTTTTCATAGCTCTTCATGCCATCTTTAAGAATATCCTCAGAAATTTCACCGAAATTAAAATAAAGGTCACCACCAGGATTTTCCGGCGCATCTTTATCAAGAAATGGATCAAGGAGCCAGAACTGAATATATTCTACGTTGGATGTCTCAAAATTCGAGTTCTCCATTTTTCGCATGATGCCTCCCCATCGTTTCTCCGGATTAAGAAGATTGCCGTCTGAGTCAATATTATCAGCGTCTACATTATACGGGCCTCTTTCCTTAGGATAGAATGAAAGATTAAGGGTCTGGATATAGTTGGCGTCTCCATATGTAGTCGTTCTACCAGGATAGATTTCGCGTACCTTGATTTCGCGCACATACGGATTAGTAAGTTGATCAATATCGTTTTTTAGATAACCGGGAAGCATCGAGCTATTTTTCTGCGTAAAAATTCGGTCGATGTAATTCCAAGCAAGAAGCGCACGGTTTTTTCCATAATCGGGATTATTACTGAGCATCGCCTCAGGGAAGAGGGCATCGGCAGAATTATCCTGTGGAGTAGACGCAAGAAACCAGCTATAGGGATTCCTTAGATCTACACCTGTCTGGGAAGTCTCAAAATCATCTACGTAAGAACTTCCTTGATTGGTACCGGTCTTTTGCTTAGCAGGAATGAGCTGAGCATATTCTGCAGTCAGGTTGAACGAAGAGGGTGCAGTCGCATTGATAGTCGGTACTTTATTAATAAGGTCTGTGAGCCACATAAACTGCTTATTATAGCTGATATTGGCTCCAAACATTGTGTTGTTGATCAGCTCCTCCCCTATCCCTACCTTCTCGGTGAGTGATTTTTCTCCAAAATGCAGAAGCGTACCTCCCACAGTAAGGTCTTTATTAAATCTATACTGTGCGTCAAGTCCCATCAGGGTCTTTCGCTGCATTGAGAACATCGATTGATTTTCCAATGATACGCTTACATTGGTGCCCGAATCTATGATACTCTGGTTAGTAATAGTGACTATACCCATAGAATAGTCGACGGTGTAATCGCTGTTTTCGGTCAAGACAGCCCCCCCGGCGGTCACAACTACAGACCCTCGAGGAACATTCATCGCGCCAAGGTTGATCTGGCTTCCGCGGCCTGATGTATATTGTCCATACATCGTAAACTTATTCTTATCGGCAAACTGCTTAGCTACTACGAGGGTTGAGTCGTAGAGTTCCTGATATACGTAGCGGTCGGCCAATGCGTCATTGCCAATCTGCCGACGCAGGTTCGAACCAAATGGCTCGGCCACAGGGAAGATGACCTTGCCGTTGGATGTCTGGATAGTGTATCCCTCTATAAAGTCAAAAATACCATCGCTCACAGACTCTCCGTTGGAATCAATACGGTCAAGACCCATCACTTGAATAAGTGGCTTGTTGGATATGTCAGCAACGGGTAAATACGGAATCTCAATACCCGTGGAATCACTTAGGAACTTGACATTAAACTTGAAATTCTTATTCTGAATCTGATAGGCACCAAGGCTATATACATTCTTCATCATAAGCTGCCACATAGGGAGCCGAGGGGAAACTGTAGTGCCACGAAGCATCTTCAGATAGAGGGCTGATTCCGTCGATGTCACATCTCCGGAAAATTCGCCAACCTGATATACCTTGCCATTATATGTATATTCAAAAGCTACGGCAAGCACCTCATCGGTGTTGAGAGCCTGTTTAAGAGATATATAGCCAAGAGCGGAGTTAAGGGTATACTCACTTGAGTTGAGCAGACGTGCGCTCTCAACCTTTTCAAAATCCTTTCCGCCCTCAATCCCATATGCGTTGAGCGGCTTGAGAACTTCTGTGACCATGTTGATGTTGCGGGCATCAGGATATTGGTTCTTAAGCACTTGCAAAAGATTGTTGCTCTGGTTGGAAGGTACCGGAACAGAATAGTCTGGTGTCCAATAGTCAGTGGCAAGGCGAGTATTCTCACCCAGGTCCATGAAAGCTACAAAGTTACGGCTTTCCTCAAACTTTTGGGTCTTATTGGTGATCCATACTTCTATACGCGTGATATTTATGCCCGAAGAAACATATGGGAGTTTTTCACAAAACTTATCGTAGTTCGTATAGAAATACTGACTAAGAAAAAAGTGACGGTTTGCATCATAATCGGCAGCGCTGATAGCAAAATCAGTGCTCTGCACGCCTCCTTGAGTTGAAATCGTCTTTGACTCCGAGTTCTGCTGCGAAAGCAGACCGGTGAGAGTCAGCTTGCCAAACTGCAACTTGGCCTTCGCTCCAAAAAGAGCTGTACCTCCTCGAATCAAGCTGCTACCAGTAGTCATGCTTACATTACCGGCCTCAATATTCTTTATGATTTCGTCTTCTTTTCCTTCATATTGCAGTTTGAGTTTCTGAGAATCGAAATTAAAAGTAGCGTCTGTGTTATAGTTCATATTAAACTTCATCTTGTCACCGACAGAAGCATTTATGGTTGCCTGTATTTTTTGATTGAAGTCGAAATAAGTCTTACGTCTTGATTTTAGTGATAGTGCAGGATTATCTGTCTTGTTGCTCTTTATTCCCGCGGATATCTGGATAGAACCTTGTGTCGTAAGCCGTACGCCACCGGGGCCGAATACTTTCTCAAGAGGTCCAAGAGCAAAATTCATATCGAGAATGTTGAATGCCTCCTTACCCTTCTGTTCGAAGCTGGCCGCATTCTGAGACCTAAAATAATCATACATCTCTTCTCGATTGACCATATCATGATAGTCCTCCGCACTCATCAGAAACGGAGTAATGATATCCTTCTCACCCATAAGCGTACGAACTACATACATCCCAGCTTCCGGATCATATTCTACATGAGTAGACAGATTGGAAGGATTTCTTAGATCTGCAGGATATTCCTTTGGTTTGTAGTCCTCAGCCTCAATACTTACGGTAGGACGCACCGGAAAGAGCGTCTCTACAGAGTCTCCTCCTATGATTCGAGTATCCGGAACCGGCGGTGGAGGCGGTGGATCAATAGTTGATTTAATGTATTGCGGAAAAGTCACAGACGAGAGTGCCAGCACTGCTACAAGTGCCGTCACCCAACGAAGTTGATGTATGTAGTTTCTATTCTTACTCAAGTTATTGTCGTTCAAATCAATTGCCATTCGGCCATCACTCCGTCTGGAATTGTCAAAGCATTGTCAATGCAAGCTTTATGGCTTTTTCCGTCGTGAGGTTGGGATCCTCAGTGAAAAGCTTCTTGAGTGCTACACGACTGGCCTGCGGATTAAAGCCCAGCATGGTCAGTGCCGCTACTGCATCATCAAATGCCTCACCTACCACTGGCATACTTGAGATTAACGAAATATCAGTGGCTTTTATTTTATCTTTCAGGTCTACAATTATCCTCTGTGCAGTCTTACCTCCAATTCCTTTTACGCTTTTCAAGGCTGCAGGTTTGTCATTTGCAATCGCATCGATGAGCTGATCTTCGGTCATGGATGAAAGAATTAGGCGCGCAGTATTCGGCCCGACTCCACTCACTCCGATCAGCTGACGAAACAATTCCCTACTTTGCTTAGTCATGAAGCCATAAAGTTCATGAGCATCTTCACGTATAGACTCATGGATATACAACTTAGCTTGCTTCAGCTGCTGAAGCTTGGCATAGTCCATAAGTGTAATATTTATCCCATACCCGACGCCTGCGCATTCAAGTGCCACAAGAGTTGGCTCCAACTCCCCAATTACTCCGTTTATATACTCTATCATCTTTTTCTAAATTTTAATTTTTACATCGGACTCCTCGTCTCCAAAGGTCTGGTAGACCTTAAGAATTTTTATCGCCTTAAGGCCCAACTTAACTCCACAATCCCACTTTTTATTTGCAAAATTACTAAAACATTAGTAATTTTGCAATATGAACAGTTATAATTCGCAACTTCTCGACAATGCAGTCGCAGAATTAGGAAAACTTCCAGGAATTGGAAGAAAAACAGCTCTGAGACTTGCCCTACACTTGCTGAGGCAGCAGGAAGGGGAAGCTGTAGCCCTCGGGGAAGCCATAATCAATATGCGGAAAAACATTCGTTATTGCAAAATTTGCCACAATATTTCTGAAAATGACATCTGCGATATTTGTGCCGACAGAAGCCGTGATGCCTCGACCATCTGCGTAGTGGAAAATGTAAAAGACCTTCTGACTGTGGAGTCGACTCGAGAGCATAAAGGACTCTACCATGTGTTGGGTGGGCTTATTTCCCCTCTCGATGGTGTGTCGCCTTCAGATCTGGAGATTCAATCTCTGATCGACCGTGTCAATGCAGGCGGAATCAAGGAGGTAATTCTGGCTCTTAGTCCAACAATGGAAGGAGATACTACTAACTTTTATATCTATCGAAAACTTGCTGACTGCGATGTTCAAATCAGCATATTGGCTCGTGGTGTTAGTATCGGCAGCGACCTTGAGTACACCGACGAAGTGACGCTTGGCAGGTCTATTATCAATAGGGTCCCATATAAATAATGAGTCAATTACCTTACAAAAAAATGGACCATGCACGATAAATTATCATATTCTAATGTCAGACTAAGAGCTTTGGAGCCGGAAGATGCTGAGATGATGTATGAAGCGGAAAATGACCCTGATGCGTGGAGATATTCCGACTACTTAGCTCCATTGAGCCGTGAGTTACTGCGGCAATATGCCTTCTCATACGACGCAGATCCAATGCGAAGCGGTCAACTAAGAATGATCATAGATGAAGATGGTAAGACCGTGGGTATATTTGATCTTTTTGATATTTCTCCGCGTCATCTGAGGGCTGACACCGGAATCTACATTTTGCCTCAATTCCGTGGTAAGAAACTGGGAATTAAAGCACTTTTACTCGCAAAGGAATACTGTCGGATCAGACTCGGTCTTCATCAGCTGACAGCCACGGTTGTTCCTGAAAACATAAGCGCGCTACGCTGCTACGAAAAAAGTGGATTCAGCATATCAGGCAGAAGACCGGATTGGCTAAGAACTCCGGATTCATACGAGGATGCACTTCTTCTATATTGCCTACTTGACCCAACGACCCAATAACTCAAAAACTCCACAACTCATAATAACATGAAAAATTTGCTTTTTACTATTGGAATTTCTACCCTTACCGCCTTTTCAGTCTTTAGCCAGAGATATGTAGGTGGAGATATTTCTCTTCTCCCGGAATATGAAGAAGCCGGGGCAATATACAAAACAGAAGAAGGAAAAGAAATTGATGATCTGCTTCCTTGGCTTCACCAGGAAGGAATGAACGCAATGAGAGTGCGTCTTTTCGTAAATCCTGACGATCACAAAGCTTTGTATCCTTCGAAATATGATCCAAATGCCTGTCAAGATCTCGAATACATCACGCCCCTATGTAAAAGGATTGTTGACGATGGACTGAAGCTTATGCTCGATTTCCATTACTCTGACACGTGGGCAGATCCGGCAAAGCAATGGATTCCGGAATCTTGGCGAGACTTGGGCGATGAGGAGCTATATGAGAAAATATACAATTATACTAAAGAGACGCTTGAATCGCTTAAAGCATCAGGCGTGACACCTGCATTCATTCAACCCGGCAACGAGATAAGCTACGGTATGCTTTGGGGAATGGAGGATGCACCGGCATCCTCATTGAAGAAGACTTTTATGGGTAATAATGCTAACTGGGACCGTTTAGGAAAACTTCTCAACCAAGCAATAAAGGCCTGCAGGGAGATTTGTCCGGATGCAAAGATTGTACTGCATACCGAAAGAGTAGCACAGTCTGACGTGATGACCAGCTTCTACGACCGGATGAAGAGCCTTGATGTAGACTATAACATCATAGGTCTAAGTTATTATCCATATTTCCATGGAGACATAAGTGTTCTCGACAAAGCTCTTTCCACACTTCAAGACCGTTTTCCTGATAAACACATCATGATAGTAGAGACCGGCTACTCTTACAAATGGGAAGTGCCAGGCACTACACATAATTTTTCAAATAAATGGGCCTACAGCAACGACGGCCAAAATCAATATGCCAAGGATCTAGTGGCGACTCTTAGAAAATACGATCACGTTGATGGTCTTTTCTGGTGGTGGATGGAATATAATGCATATAATACCTCACTCGCAGGATGGTACAACGCTCCCCTTTTCAATAGCCTTGACGGGAAAGCTACTCCGGCCCTTAAGACAATCTGCTCTTTCGGTGACGACTCAGGTGTAGATTCTCCTAAATCAGAGAATGTCAGCAATGATATATTTTATGATCTGCAAGGCAGGAGAATACAAGATTTCTCCTCCCCGGGCGTAAAAGTCTCGCGTTCAAAAAAGATCATCACCAAATAATCTTTATTCGTCCCATCATCAATCTCTGACTGATGGGACATTTTTATTCAAAAAAAATTTAACAAAAACCCACACAATTCAAAATATTTTTACTAAATTCGCACTCGTTTTCAGGATGTATCCTTTTTAAGATTTACATCAACAAGAGATACATCAAGTTTTAGGTATAGTTTTATTATTTTTTATTTCATGATTACGACACTGCTGGTAATCTTCATTCTCGGCTATCTTATGATAGCCTGCGAACATGTGCTTCATGTCAATAAAGCCACGTTTGCCCTCATCATGTGTGCCCTTTTATGGGCTGTGTATGCATTAGGAAGCCATGACCCTTCCATTTCATCCGAAATGGTAGAAGCTCTTGGCGACACATGCGAAATTGTAGTGTTCCTTATTGGAGCGATGACTATTGTCGAACTCATCGACCGCTATGGAGGTTTTCGAATCCTTGTGCTCAAAATCCGTGCCAAAGACAAACGAAAACTGATGTGGGTTCTATCTGTGTTTGCATTCTTCCTTTCGAGTGTGCTCGACAATATGACCACCACCATCATTATGGTTATGATGCTTCGTCGAATGCTCCGTAATTATAAGGAACGCTGGCTCTTCTCCTGTGTGATAGTGCTTGCCGCCAATGCAGGTGGTGCTTGGTCGCCGATTGGTGATATCACAACCATAATGCTATGGATGAAAAATTATGTGTCTTCAGTCGATCTAATCGTCAACCTCCTGCTCCCATCTATCATTTCAGTAGTTGTGCCCGTTGCTATAGCATCGCGTATGATACCGCAGGCGGCTGTCGAACCACTCAACACCCAAGATTCCCGTGTGGGATACGAGATGTATGAAGAACATCCAAAATTGTCTATATTAATCCTTTGTTGTGGAGTGGCAGGACTGCTTTTCGTGCCAGTGTTCAAAGCTACAACGCATCTTGCACCATATGTGGGTATTCTTTTCTCCCTCGGGATGCTTTGGCTGTTGACCGAACTTATTGTGCGCCACTTCAAACTTGATGGAAAGATTGAGGGAAGAGTATCGCAAGTGATCAGGAACATCGACATGTCGACAATTTTATTCTTCCTTGGCATTCTTATGGCTGTGGCAGCTTTAAGCCAAGCCGGTATATTGGGAGAACTTGCAGGATGGCTTAACGAAACTTTCCATGATGTGTATGTTATCAACGGCATTATCGGCGTGCTTTCATCTATTGTCGACAATGTGCCACTCGTTGCTGCTTGCATGGAGATGTATCCTGTGGCCAACGATGCTGTCATAGCTGCCTCAACTGACCCATCTTATACAGCATTATTTGTAGAAGACGGACTTTTCTGGCACCTTCTTACATTCTGTGCCGGTGTTGGTGGAAGTATGCTTATCATCGGTTCAGCTGCCGGTGTGGTGGCTATGGGAATCGAAAAAATTCCCTTCATGTGGTATGCAAAGAAAATAACATGGCTTGCCTTCCTTGGATATCTGGCTGGCATTGCAACCATCTGGCTTGAATCATTAATCATGTTTTAATGAAAGAGAAATTGCCAAATTATCATTTAATTTCACGCTATAGCCTAATTGTTTAGGCATCACCCCGGGCTTCAGTTCATCAGCCCGGGGTTTTTCTGTACCCTGCCAGTAGTTTCGGAGAAACTATTCGAGAAAAAAATTGCGTCTCAAGTTAAACCATCCTCCTTCTATCTTGTCAAATCTACTGCATTTCTCCTCATCTAACTAAACGTTTCTACGGTAACAGACAATATGAAAATAAAGTTTCTATTGCCTTGCTTTCTCAGCATGGCATCTTTTTATGCCTTCGCAAAGGGCGACATAACAGGAAAAGTTTTGAATAAAGAGACTGGCGAACCGATGGATTTTGTCAATGTCCAGCTTTTCAATGCCAAAACTGGAAAACCACTCCCTATCGGGACAAGTACCGATGAAAATGGATTATTTATCCTTAAAGGAGTTTCTGACGGTAAATATATTGTCAAGATCACGAATGTTGGAAGCATCGATCAAGAACGGGAAGCCAATGTCGTAGGGAATAATATCAATCTTGGCGATATTAAACTTACTGAAGATTCAAAGTTGCTTCAAGAAGTCGTAGTTGAAGGTATAAGAAGTCAAATGCGTTTTGAGCTTGACAAAAAGGTGTTTTCTGTTGATGCAAACATAGCAGCTGCCGGTCAGTCAGCATCCGAACTTCTCGAATCTATTCCTTCCGTTGAAGTAGATCAAGACGGTGAGGTGTCTCTTCGTGGCAATTCTTCTGTCACAGTTTGGATCAATGGAAAGGAATCAGGACTTACCGCCGACAATCGAGCCCAGATTCTCGAACAAATTCCAGCTGAAACAATTGACCGTATTGAAGTCATTACAAATCCATCGGCCAAATACAGTCCTGAGGGTACGGCGGGTATCATAAATATTGTGCTGAAGAAAAACCGCAAAGCCGGATATTACGGAAGTGCCGAATTAAGCGTAAATTCTCGTGGAGGAGGCAATGCAAGCGCAAATGTCAATTACAACTCTTCAAAAGTAGATGCTTTTGCAGGTCTTGGTTTCAGGATGAGACGCAACACCGGAGGGTCCAAGATGAACCGAGAGTTTATAGATGAGGATGGGGCTCCAACTGGAATCTTCACAAATTCAGAGGGAAAAAGTCCCAACAGAGGACGCAATGTCTTCGCTCGTCTTGGCTTTACATATCATCTTACTGATAAAGATGATATAGGCATCAACGGCTTCGGCATGTTTGGCCATAGCAACAGCAGTTCCACTACTCTATATACTTCTAATGTCCCCGGGAATTGGATAAGAAACGATGATTATTCTAAAAATAAAGGTGATCATCGCGGTATGCATGCCGAATTTAACTATACACATAAATGGAATGACAATCACACTCTTGATGTGATTGCAGGATACAACCATTGGGGAGGTCCTAACTGGAGATCATATTCTGAAGAAATAGATTTCTCCGACCATTCAGAGAAAAAATATCAGGAACAGACTATGGATATGTCTACTTCTTCATGGGAAACAAAAATAGACTACTCCAATAAGCTGTCTGAATGGCTGAAACTGGAAGCAGGCTTCAATGGTCGCTACAGCCATGAAGATACACCTACCGATACATATACCGGAACCTCTGCAGGTGATATGCTGCAAAATGAATCTCTATACAATAGATTCATATACAACAACAACGTTTCAGCGTTATATGCCACTTTAGGAGGCAATGTGCAGAAATTCAGTTTCTCGGCTGGCCTGCGAGCCGAGGCTTGGCAGATTAAGACCCGCTCTCTTGGCTTTGGTCAGACAGAGTCAGAAGTTGCTCCCTTCAAGAAAAATAATTTCGCGCTCTTCGCGAGTCTATTTTTGTCATACAGTCTGCCACAAGATAATGAACTCCAGATCAATTATACTCGCCGTATCCGACGCCCTTGGGGAGGACAGTTAAATTCATTCCACGATATCTCCGACCCAACAAATGTCAGCTATGGTAATCCTGAACTCCAGCCGCAGTATTCAAACTCTTTTGAGCTGAATTATCTCAAAAGCTGGACCTGGCATATGCTTTCTCTATCAGCCTATGTCCGCACCACTTCTGATATGATGAACCGCATCAGCTATCTTGATGGCGATGTGATGTATTCAACTTGGGCGAATATCGCTGATGAGGTAAATTCCGGATGCGAGATTGTATCAAAAAACTCCTTTTTCAATCGTCTTGATTTGACTACGACTGTAAACCTCTACAACAATCATATTTCCGGTTGGAACTACAATTTTTTAGCTGAGAGCGGTAATCTGATACCACTAAGCGGCAAGAAGCAGAATAGCTTCGCATGGAGTGCAAGGATGATGGCAAATGTGAGGCTTCCATGGGCGCTATCCCTTCAGGCTACAGGAAACTACAATTCCAAGATGCTTTCGGCCCAAGGTTCCCGTCAAGGAGGATGGAGTGTGGATCTTGGTTTACGAAGAGTGTTCGGCGCATGGTCGTTCTCTCTTAACTGTCGAGACCTCTTTGATTCCCGCAAATTCAAGAGCACAACCAACGGTCCCGATTATACGCAATACAACGAACGCTGGCGTGGAGGCCGAACTATTCGCCTTACTGTCAAATTCTCCTTCGGCAACATGAACAATACGAAGCCCAACAGAAACGCCGACGGCGAACCAATGGACGGCTCAGGCTACGAAGGCGGTATGGAATAACTTTTATAAAACTTCTACATCCGGTAACATTCATAAACCGTACAAAACTCATAAGACTTGTCCTCAACCCCAATAAAAAGCGGACTCCAGTGTTTGGGAGTCCGCTTTTAACTTACTATCTAAATAATCAACGAATCACAATCTTCTTAACTGCCTCATCCTGGCGAATTAAGTAAATACCGGGAGTCAAGGTCTTCAAGCTTTCACCAACTGCATTCTTCTTGACAATCATACCATTCATATTGTAAATATCAAATTGAGTATCAAGAGAGAAAACAGTTTCAACTCCTGCGACGCTTGTGATGAAGCACTCTGCAGAAATGCCGGAACCATCAGCGGCTGTAGCAGTAATCACACAAGTACCGTCCTTAAGCACAGTGACATTTCCTTCATTATCCACAGTAGCGACTGTCTCATCAGAAGAAGACCAAACCAGAGTCTTATCAGTCGCATCCTCAGGAATAACAATAGTCTCAATCTTAAACGATTCTCCTTCTTCCCCACTCCAGACTTCAGTCGAAATCTGAATATCATCGACAAGAATGGGCATACTTCCTTCAATTATTTCTTTAAAATCTTGCCAAACAAGAGCTTGCCCAAATTTTCCTGCTGAGCCTACAGGAACATATAAAATTGCATCGTTCGGACAAGGGGTGTCTACAAATATACAGTCGTTTACAAATATTGGTTCTGGATTAAGTACCTCTACCGCTCTAAGATTATGACAACAATAAAATACATTTACACCAATGCTATTGACATTAACAGGTATGGTTACAGATTTAATCTCTAAATTAACCAATGCATCGCTTCCTATTGCTTCCAAATTTTTAGGAAGAATAAGAGAGGAAATATAAGAGCTATGAAGATTTGTCAATGCCCAATTCGGAATAGTATTTGCTTCGAATTTATCGGAAGTTGGAATAAAATTTCCATCTGACGCGATCACTTCCTCTATTGATACTTCACTTAAATCAAGCGCCTCCAAACTTGGCATATTATCTCTTATATACCAGAAATCCCTTGCATTCATTTTACCTGAAATTTTTAAATTTCTAATGTGAGGGCCTTCTTTTTCTGATATAACAGTGTTCAAAGATCCGGCGGAATTTAGATTTAGCTGAGCATCCTTTAAATCTGCAATATATGCTTCAATTCTACAATCACTTGCTACATCAACTGAATAATTTATCTCTTCTTTTGAAGATATATGTATTGTGCCATATAATAAATCCCCTTCTACTTTAAGTACAACCGGATCCTTAGAATCCGGATCTTCCGTTCTTACTCTATAAGATAAGGATAAGCCATCCATTACAGATATTGTAGTTTCTCCATAAGGAAGTAATCCACTATTCTCAGCCATGTCTCCATGATCAAAGTATACTCCTTCACCTACATTTATAGTTACAAGTCTTCTTTTGGGTGTATTTCCTTTTACTGGAGCAAAGGATGGATTCTCTAACGTACCTAAAATAATTTTGTATTCATCATTCTGATATTCTTTGGAGACTAACTGAATTTTGTCATCAGAATCAATAGATCCAGTGACAATATTCCCAAAGAAAATTCCATTAAATAATCCTATACCATCATATTCATATGAAGAAACCTCTTGAGCTTGTAATATTTCTTTTATTTCATCATTCCCATTGACTAAAGCAATGCCTATTTCACCTTTGTAGTTTTCAGGGATTGTTATATATTTCCAAATTACAGTAAATTCTTCTCCACTTTGAATATCTTCAACACTAATGTTCATCTTTTGACCAATATCTCCTCCATTCCAGAAATATCCATGATCAGCAAAGCATTTCGAATATTCTTTTCCACTCTTATCAGGAACTATATTCATCACCATACCTGTTCGGTAAGAAAAATCTTGATATTCATTAGGAGTCAAGGCATCTATCACATAATATCCATTATATAAACCATCCCAACCCCAATTGACATGAAAACCTGTTGAGTTATATCCATCAACAACAAAGGCATGGTTCATTGTCGCCTCCTCACTAACTCCATTATATATGACCGGAATGCCGCTATCCAAATTATTAAATAGCATTTTCATCCATTCCTCTTCTGTGAAATTCTCAGAAGTTATATACTGACACTCAGGAGAATACTTAAATTCCTGCTGCATCTTATGACCAACCCAATTCATATTAGCGCCACTCTCCCATGGACTATAATACATATAAACAGCTTCGCCTGCATCAGCCATAAGACCTGCCAAATCAGGATTGAAGACTTCATAGTTCAAGGGCTCATCCTCCGTATTCATAGGCATTGAAGCCCAATCATATGTTTCAGGCCAGTTATGGTATTTCATTACAATAGCCATAGCTGTTGCCACACATCCTGTGGGGCAATTAGCCCCCTCTATAATAGGAGTTTGACCATTATAAGGAAAATCCTGTCCCCAATTAGCTGTCTCAAGAAGTATTCCATCCTCTGTCCGTGTATACGATGAAGTATTCTTTTGCCAAGAAATGTGCTGACCTATCTTAGGAAGTGAAGCCATCTGATTCGCCCAAACTTCCATCATATTCTTAAGTTGTGGAGGCAGATTCTCAGCATCAAAACTTCCCTTGTCTGAATATCCAAGGATCTTGGGAACCCTATCATCACCTGAAATGATGACGAAGCCCTCATCCTCGCCTCGATTAAAGACATAATAAGGAATAGATCCTTTAGCTGACTCCATTCCCGGTGCATTCATAAGACGAAGAGCGGAATTAGCAGACCCAACTGTCCACAACTCTGAAGAACTCATGAAATCCGATGCGACAGAAATAGCCTCATCGGGTGTGATCTGACGTGCATTGGCAGCTACACTCAGACTGACAAGTGCAATAGTAAATAATTTTCGCATATAAGTTTTATTAAGTATTTTGTAAAGTTAGTTAATACATTATTAGCTCACAAAAATTAAACGACATATATCAACAATGCAGCTCAAGGGTCTTGATATGATAAATGCCAAGCTGCTTCAAGATTATCTCGCATTTATCATATCATTAATTTTTGCGAGCTACTTAATATTATTTTGCAAAGATAAAGTTAATTTTTGATTTTACCAAATAGTTATGCTTTTTTTATTATTTAAATTCACGGCTCTTTCATTTAAATTTACAAAACGACACATAATACCCTTACCCGGTTCG
>CAYSMP010000064.1:0-19152 GCA_964432215.1 uncultured Sangeribacter sp. | reverse complement strand
AGGGTCTTTGCCGCGAGTGGAGTCTTCCCATCTTCAGAGTATAGTTTCACTTCCTGGCCTTTCTGGAGCATCGGAAGGTCGAGCGTAAGCTTCAGCGGCTCTTCCTGTGCCGACACGCCGGCGATATACCATTTCCCATCCGTGCTCTTGCGTGCAAGCACTACATACTTGCCTGGATAGCCGTCGATGAACTGTGTGTCTTCCCAAGTAGTGGGTACATTCTTCATAAAGTCGATGGCATCTGCCGGAGCATCCGTCAGATTGTTGGGTGCGAGTGCAAAATTCTGCACAGGATTCTGGAATAGGATAGAGGTGGCAAGCTGGAAGGCATCTGTAGTGCGTCGGGTATTGCCGCCGTCATTGCCGCGGTTCATCCGCTTGTTGAGCACTGTGCCACCATATTCCATCACCCCTGCCGCATTGCGGATGAAAGGATGAAGAGTGGCATTGAAATCTTCCATATCGCAGAAATCCTGGCTGAAAATGAGATTCTCAGAAGCAAGCACCGCCTCACTCCCTACATAGTTGGGATACATACGTTCCCATCCGCGGGGCATCGTGCAGCCATGGAAGATCACGCTTATGCCATGGTCGTTGGCATCGCTGAGGATATCCTCATAGAGGCGCATAGTCTCCTGCTTGTCGCCGCCGAAGAAATCCACCTTTATTCCCTTTATTCCGAGACTTTCAAGCCATTTCATCTCCTCTTTGCGCGGGATGGGACGCGACATCTTGTTGATGGGGCCTTGCTCTATATCGTTCCACCAGCCGGATGATGAGTACCATATCAGAAGGTTTACACCCTTTGACTGCGCATATTTAGCGAGTTTGGCTATTCCTTCCTTACCGATGTTGGTGTCCCACCAGTTGTCGACAAGTACGTTCTGATATCCCATATCAGCTGCAAAGTCAATATATTTTATTTGGTCTTCATAGTTGATGGAATTATCCTGCCAAAGTATCCAGCTCCATGTCCCTTTGCCCGGTTTTACTTCAAAGTCAGACTCGTATAGAGGTTCCACAAGATTCCATGGAATAGTAGTCTCCACAATCGGTTTCAGGGTCTTGCCGATAGTAATGGTGCGCCACGGGGTTTTCCCGGGAAGACTGATGGCTGGATTTGCGCTTCCATTGCCATTGTTTTCCTCCGGCATCGGGTATTCTATGGCGAAAACACCATCCTTATAGTCGCTGAGGCGGCTGCCGCAGAAATATCCGTCCACTCCTGTCTCAGTAAGGAGAGCCCAACCGTTGTCGCCGACATGGAAGAGAGCAGGGAAGGTGAAACCATTTCCAAATTCTGAGGGTTCAGAAAGGGGTGCATCAGCCTTATAGTTTTCTTCATAGGAAGGTTTGGTGCGTTTCCATCCAACCATCGCCTTGCTCTGAGGGGTCAGGAAGGTAGTGGTGAAGTCCGGGAAACGGAATCCCGAGGCCTCCTTTTCGATTATCATGCTGCGTGTCTCCCCTTCAACAGGTATGAGGTAGCGGAAAGCGATATCGTTATTCCCAACCTGCCATTCTATCGACACTTTCAGTTTCTTTTCTGCTGAATATTCTTCAGTCAGTGTGTTGGCAGTCCAGTCGATATGGCTTTTCTTTATTTTAGCCTGATCAAAGGATTTTTCAACTTTACCTGTCTTTTCTCCGATTAGAGTTAGACCCTTGGAAAAGTTTCCAATATTAGATACGAATCCGAGAGGGGAGTCAAGAAGTATTGGCTGGCCGTCATAAGCGACAGAATAGAGGGGTTGTCCCTCAGCGGAAAGCGAAGTGGTCAGCACCAGCCGACCGTCAGGACTGCTTACCGTAGCAGCCGAAGCTGCAAACGCTCCACATCCCAATACGCACATTGCGATATTTCTAAGTTTCATGATAATATATGTTTTATGGTTAACCCAAGATTATTTCCCTGCGTATATGGCTCCTTTGCGCCATTGCGTGAGATTTTTCCGCAAAGTTAGCGAAAAAAAATGAGAGTTGATTTGGGAAGTAGGGATTTTTTTAATAACTTTGTGTCTATCATAAACAATGAGACCGCTTTAAGCAGTCACTAACAAATCTAAATCTGACATGGAATACAAAAGAATATTGCTGAAGCTCTCCGGAGAATCACTGATGGGAGCACAGGGCTACGGTATAGACCGTGATCGTCTGGAGGCTTATGCACGCCAGATCAAAGAGATAGCCCAGGCAGGGGTAGAAGTCGGCATCGTAATCGGCGGAGGCAACATTTTCCGAGGCCTCTCCGGAGCTTCCAAGGGTTTCGATCGCGTGAAAGGTGACCAGATGGGAATGCTTGCCACAGTCATCAATTCCCTCGCCCTTTCATCAGCACTTGAGTCTGTCGGACAGCCGGCGCAGGTCTTCACTGCCATCAACATGTTTCCAATCGGCAAACCATACAGCAAGTGGGAAGCCATCGACGCTATGAAACAGGGCAAGGTAGCCATCATGAGTTGTGGCACAGGGCAGCCATTCTTCACTACCGACACAGGCAGCGCTCTCCGTGCCATAGAAATTGAGGCGGACGTGATGCTCAAGGGAACACGTGTAGACGGCGTCTACACAGCTGACCCGGAGAAGGACCCGAAAGCAACTAAATTTGACAAAATCACCTACGATGCAGTAATTTCAATGGGCCTGAAGGTAATGGACCTCACAGCGACAGCACTTTGCAAAGAAAACAAGATGCCCATCTACGTCTTCAATATGGACAAAGAAGGCAACCTCCTTAAAATGATGCAAGGCGACAATGTAGGCACTCTTGTCTACTGACACAGTCTATTTATAAGATTTATAAAACTTATATGATTTATAAGATTTATAATATGATATTATTTAGATAACTAATAAATTAAATATCTTATGGAAGTAAAAGAATATCTTGACAATGCCCAGGAGTCGATGGAACTTGCAGCCGACTATCTGGAAGAGACCCTCGCCCGCATCCGCGCCGGTAAGGCATCCACAAAACTTCTCGATGGCATCCGCGTAGACTACTACGGCAGCCAGGCACCAATCTCCAATGTTGCTAATGTATCCGTTCCCGATGCGCGTACTATAGCTATCACTCCATGGGAGAAATCAATGTTCCGTGTGATTGAAAAGGCAATTATTGACTCAGACCTCGGAATCACTCCGGAAAATAATGGCGAGGTAATCCGCCTCGGTATACCTCCTTTGACGGAAGACCGCCGTAAGCAGCTTGTGAAGCAGTGTAAGGCAGAGGCTGAAAATGCAAAGGTTTCGGTCCGCAACGCCCGCCGCGAGGCTATCGACGGCCTGAAGAAAGAAATCAAGCAGGGGCTAAGTGAAGATATGGAGAAAGACGCTGAAGGCAAGGTGCAGAAACTCCACGACAAATATCTCAAACAGATCGACGAGATCTTTGCTGCCAAGGAAAAGGAAATCCTTACTGTCTAATATACTCAATTCAACTTTCGAAATGAAAGTTGAAGGTTATGAGATAATATAGGGTTATAAGGTTATGAGTTATATTTGAAAGTTCCATAACCTTATAACCTTTAAGTTTACAAAACTTAAATTCCTATCATGAAAAAGATTTTATTAGCAGGAGCCATTGCTATGCTTGCAGCGCCTCTTTATGCGCAAACATTCAAGGAATGGCTCGACCCGGAGGTGAACGCCGTCAACCGTGCTCCCATGCGTTCGGAGGCTTTTGCTTTCAAGAAAGGGGAGAAAGGCTCATTTAAGGAAGACAGAAAGAATTCAGCCAATTATCTTTCGCTCAACGGCGACTGGAAGTTCAACTGGGTCAATGACGCGTCTTCCCGCCCCACCGATTTCTGGAAAAAAGACTTCAACGATAAAGGCTGGGACACTATCAAAGTGCCCGGATGCTGGGAACTCAACGGCTACGGCGACCCGATGTATACCAACATGGCATATCCATGGGACAGATTCTTCCGTAATGATCCTCCTAATGTACCTGATCAGGACAACCATGTAGGCACTTATCGTCGCGAGATTCTCGTGCCCGCTTCATGGAAGGGTAAGGAAATATTTGCTCACTTCGGGTCTGTTACTTCCAATATCTATCTTTGGGTCAACGGCAAATATGTAGGATATAGCGAAGACAGCAAACTGGAAGCCGAGTTCAACCTTACTCCCTACCTTATACCCGGAAAGGAAAACCTCATCTGTTTCCAGGTATTCCGTTGGTGTGATGGTTCATATCTTGAAGACCAGGACTTCTGGCGTTTATCGGGTGTAGGGCGCGACTGCTATCTCTTCGCCCGCGACAAAAACCGCATCGCCGATATCCGCGTGACACCTGATTTGACCAACAACTACACTGATGGTGTTCTTGATATCGACCTGACACTGACAGCCAACAAGCCCGTCACTCTGACATTGACAGATGCTGAAGGCAACACTGTCGCTACCGGGACAGCTTCCAAGTCAGGCAAGACTTCGCTGAGCGTTGCCAATCCCCATAAGTGGACGGCAGAGACTCCCTATCTCTATACTCTCACAGCCACTATGGATGGAAGCGATGAGGTTGTGCCTGTAAATGTAGGTTTCCGCAAGATAGAGTTGCAGGGAAATCAGATTCTTGTCAACGGTAAGCCGGTACTCTTCAAAGGAGCCGACCGCCACGAGCTTGACCCAGACGGCGGCTATGTAGTGAGTCCGGAGCGTATGATCGAGGATGTGCAGCTCATGAAGAAGCTCAACATGAATGCTGTGCGCACCTGCCACTATCCCGATGACGAACTTTGGTATGAACTTTGCGACCGCTACGGTCTCTATGTAGTGGCAGAGGCAAATGTGGAGAGCCACGGCATGGGCTATCGTGAGCATACACTTGCCAAAAATCCTTCCTATCACAAGGCTCATCAGGAACGCAACCAGCGTAATGTGATCCGCAACTTCAATCATCCATCCGTCATCTTCTGGAGTCTCGGTAATGAAGCCGGCTACGGCCCCAACTTCGAGGATGCCTACGACTGGGTGAAGGCTTTCGACCCCTCTCGTGCTACTCAGTATGAGCAGGCTCACCAGAACGGCAAGACCGATATCTTCTGCCCGATGTATTACGGTTATGAAGGCATGGAGGCCTGGGGCAAGGATCCAAACAGTCCCAAACCCCTCATCCAATGCGAATATGCCCACGCTATGGGCAACTCAATGGGTGGCTTCAAGGAATATTGGGACCTCATACGCAAGTATCCGAGCCTTCAGGGTGGCTTCATCTGGGATTTCGTAGACCAAGGTATCCGCATGAAAGATGAGAACGGTGTAGAATATTTTGCTTATGGAGGCGACTTCAACGACTATGATGCAAGCGACAACAATTTCTGTATCAATGGCGTGGTAAGTCCCGACCGCCTTCCAAACCCTCATGCCGACGAAGTGCGCTACTTCTACCAGAACGTATGGACCACTCCTGCCGACATAAAGAGCGGCAAGGTCAACGTCTACAACGAAAACTTCTTCCGCGACCTTTCCGACCTGAATCTTGAATGGACCCTTCTCCACGACGGCAAGCCTGTACGCAAAGGATCTATCTCCGATCTCAACGTAGCTCCGGGCGAGACTGCGCAGGTCACAATCCCTTATGGTAATATCACCGACAACGGCGAGTGGCTCCTCAACGTGGCCTACACCCTTAAGGAGACCGACGGCCTTCTCCCTGCAGGATATGCTGTGGCAAAAGACCAGCTCGCGGTAGCAATGCCATCTGCCAATAAGCAGCTTGTAAGTTCCAATTCTTTTGGAAAGAACGAAAAGTTGGCCAATCCGAAAGTGATCAACAACCATGTCAATTTCCTGAAGATAAAGGGCGAAAACTTCCAGATTGAGTTCAACCGCCATACCGGTTTCATGACCAAATATGATGTTGACGGTATGCAGTTTTTGACTGAAGGTGGTCAGCTCACTCCCAACTTCTGGCGTGCCCCGACCGACAACGACTTCGGTGCAGGTCTGCAACGCAAATATGAGGCTTGGCGCAAGCCCGAAATGAAGCTCATCGAATTGAAGACCCTTGATGTTGAAGGCACCGATGGTTGGATATGTGTAGAGGCTCGTTATGAAATGCCATCGGTGAAGGGGCTGTTGCTAATGTATTATACTATCACTTCCGATGGCACGGTAATGGTAAATGAGAAATTTACTCCAGCCCAGCAGGGTGCTGAGGTCAGCGGAATGTTCCGCTTCGGAGTGCAGCTGCAAATGCCGGAATCCTTTGATGCCATCGAATATTATGGCCGTGGTCCTATTGAGAATTACTCCGACCGTAACCACTCCACATTCCTCGGTGTCTACAATCAGAAGGTATCCGACCAATTCTATCCCTACATCCGTCCGCAAGAGACTGGCACCAAGACCGATGTTCGCTACTGGAAGCAGCTCAATGCCGCCGGCAATGGTTTGAAATTCGTAGCTCAGGATCCATTCTCCATCTCCGCGCTCAACTACAGTATCGACAGTCTCGACGACTATCCTGATAAAGACCGCACCCCCCACAGCCATGGTCCCCTTGTCAAGAAGTCAGACTTCACCAACATCTGCATTGACAAGGTCCAGATGGGACTCGGTTGCGTCAACAGCTGGGGTGCACTTCCCCGGAGCGAATATATGCTTCCTTATGGTGAATATAACTTCGTCTTCTCAATGCAGCCTGTCTTCCATCAGATCCAACCTAAATACTGATTATGGTATGGAACGCAGGCTTCCCAGCCTGCAATAAATAATAAAAGCCGAATCTTTTTAGGATTCGGCTTTTATTCATATATTATGTCTTTATTATGACATACTATAGCGTAACCAATTATGCATTATGAATTGCTTTAGCTTTAGCGCAGCTAATTATGCATTATTAATTATAAATTATGCATTGATCAGCGCTTCCACATCCTCTATCGTTCCGGAGAAAGGTCCTTTCGATTCCAGCTTGATACTGCACATAGCCGCTGCGAATGCCCCTGCGTCTTCGTAGGAGGCTCCTCTGCTGCGTTTGTAGAGATAACCGGCCATATATGTGTCTCCGCATCCTGTGGCGTCTACGAGGTCTTTGGCGGGGTACGCCGGTATCTTGTGGAATTGCCCTTCTGCATATATCAGCGAACCCTTGTCGCCGAGCGTCAGCACTACTTCCTTTACTCCCCATCCGGCAAGTATTTTCGCCGCCTCATAGGGGTCGGTGGTGCCTGTCAGGGTTTCCATCTCCATTTCGTTTGCCTTCAGAATTCCGATGTAGGGGAGTGCCTTAAGTTTGTCTTCGTAGTCTACTGCCACTACGTGCTCTCCCTCCACTTTGCGCAGATAACCCTGCACATCGACGGAGACCGTGCCCTTCGTGCTTAGATACTTGATGGTCTCAAGATCGAAATCATCAGCTAAGAGAGTGCCGAGATGGATGATGTTGGCCTCCACATTCTTCAAGTTTTCCTTTGTGAATGGGTCTGCTTTGGCGAGTACACGCTGCTTTCGGTCGTTCATGTCCTCACCGTATTTATTCTCGAAATATACAGAGTTTTTTGAAACTATTGCTTCCACGTCGATGCCATCGCCACGGAGCTTATCTACCTCTTTCATTTCGCTTGCAGCGAGTGATGTCACGAGGCGGAAATCCTCGAGGTCTATATTCTTGAGGGCATTTGCGAAATAGTAGGCTGTCCCGCCCGGCATATAGGCCGTGAAGCGCGGTGTGATGACTTTGTCGAGGGTTATATGTCCGATGCAGGTGAGTTTCATGAAGTTTATTTAAAAGGTTTAAGGGGTTTAAAGAGTTTAAAAGTTTAAATTGGCTCAGTACTCAGTGTTTACTGTTTAATACTTGATACTTTTTTAAGTACGCTTATGGCATAGAGGAGGACGAAGGCATATCCTATCGCGGGGATGATAAATGCGGTCGACATAGAGGTGAGATCGGCCATTTGCCCCATCAAGAGTGTGCCGACGGCTCCTCCGATAGGGGTCATCATTAGAAAAGATGATGCTATCTTGACGTTGTGGCCTTGTGCTCCTACTATGGTGATGGCGAAGATGGTTGGGAACATTATGGCTTCGAAAGCGTAGCACATGAATACTCCTGCGCGTGATAGCCATCCGCAGTCGATCACTACAAGAAGTGCTCCGATGACTGTCAGCAAACCGCATGCGACGAGTACCTTCTCTGATGCCACTTTGCTCATCACCCAGCTGCCTACAATGCGAGCCAACATGAAGAGACCCAGAGCACCGAATGAAAGCACAACTGAAGCAGTTGTTTTGTCCATCCAGCCGTCGGCGGTTGCATAATTGATGAAGAGGCTGTTTATGGATATCTCGGCAATTTCATAGAAGAAGAGGGCAATGACTCCAAACCGGAAGGTCTTTGAGCTCCAGAGAGCCTTTATTGTGGCTCCGAGGCCTTCGTCTGATGCAGATGCTTGGTCTGCTTCGTTATGGCTTATTTCCGGCAGTTTTACGCGCGAAAAAACGAATGCTGCTATTAGCACAGCCACTCCCATTATTCCGTAGGGGACCGATACGCTGCTCTCTGGAGTGGAGAAGAGAAAACCTCCTACTATCACAGGAGCGAGGATGCATCCAAGTCCGTTGAACGACTGTGCGAGATTGAGTCGGCTTGCCGCCGTCTCTTTTTCTCCAAGTTCAGTGGCATAGGGGTTGGCGGCTGTCTCAAGAATTACAAGGCCGCATCCGATGATAAAGAGGGCAAAGAGAAACATTCCGAACGACATCATTGACTCTCCGGGAATGAAGAGGAGTGCTCCAAGAGCGAAGAGCAGAAGACCTGTCACTACACCTTTCCGGTAGCCTACACGCGTGATGAGAATGCCGGCAGGGAGGGCCATCAGGAAGTAGCCGAGATAAGTGGTAGCCTGTATCAGTGCCGACTGTCCGATGGATATATGCAGCATTTCCTGGAAATGCTTGTTGAGGACGTCGAGGATGGCGCGTGCGAAGCCCCACATGAAGAAGAGGCTCGTGATGAGTACGAACGGAACGATATATTTCTTAGAGACTAATTTGCCCATGGTCTTAATAATTGAGAATTTAGAATGTAGAATTTAGAATTCTCCAAATATGATGCAAATTTACAAAAAAAACTTAAGATAACGGCAAATTATGAATGATAAAAGAAAATTTATCAGGTAATAGTAAATATATCGGAGAGTTGAGGATGGAGAGTTAATCGTTGAATGTAAACAATTCTTCTTTTGCCGGCTCACGGCTCATAAGTATAGTGACCGGCTCCACGGGATGCTCATAGAATCCGTAGGTGACCTCCTGCATTCCCTCGCAGGTGGCAGTCAGGGTGAGAGGGAAAGATCGAGGAATAAAATCAAGAAGCCCCATTTCATCAGTAGATTGCGTGATGATAGTGTCTGCATATTCTACGGATATTGACGCGAAGGGTACGGGATTTTCTGTGTTTTCTTCAATTGCGCATAGTTTTATCACAGGAATTGAGGGCAATACAAAATCAAAGTCAAGATCGGGCTCGGGTTCCGGATCCTGTGCTCCCGCACAGAATGCCACAGCAATCATTGTCAATATGAGGAGATTTGTTCGCATCACTGTCTTATTTTAGATAATTATAATTTATAATAGAGGTCTTATTTTATGATATTATAATAGGGGTATTTTATTAGATAACGCGGAAATACTCAATATAGTTTCTTTCTGCCTATCTTTATTGATGAAAAAGGCGTACATCCGTGTGGATGCACGCCCCTTTTGATTTTAGGATAGCGGCGCACGTCGTGCAGTCCCGCTGAGTGTCGACGTTATTAGCGGATAACCTTCTTAGCTACCTTGTTGCCTTCGCGAACGATGTAGATACCGTTTTCGGGCTGAGCCACACGTACACCCTGGAGGTTGTAGTATTCTACTGCGCCGTTAACAGCGTTGATAGCCTCAACAGCATTATAGTTTTCGTCATACTTCTCAAGCTTGAAGTCGGCGAACGGATTCCAGTACTGTGCAGGGCTATTTTCGTCTTTACCAAGACCTACCCAAACTTTTGCAGGCTCATTGAGTTCAAACTCGATATACTGACGCCACTTATCAGGGTTGTTGACAAATGCTGCTGCGGATTCGCGCTCTTTGCCGGAGTCTTCCCACCAAGGCATTACATTCTTGACTTCATATTCTGGAACGATTTGAGTACCATCAGCAGTTCCACGAGTCTCATTTTCTGGCATAATTGCATAATCGCCTTCGCAGATCTCCCATGGGCCTTTTACGCGGACAACATTAACATTTTCTTCAAGCATTTCGATTGAAACACCAATATTGTTTGGCTTAGTTTCTTCAAACGAAACATAAAGATAAGCATTATTTACAAAATCATCCTCTTTATAGGCTTTCTCCTCATACCACTGCTTTGGAGACTTGGGTACTTCCTGAAGTTTCCATTCACCCTTGCAAGAGATAATTTTACCATCATAGTCGCCGCCACCACCATATCGGAGGAATGTCAGGGCACTGAAGCGATATTTACCAGCAGGAAGTTCTACCTGTTGGCCGAAGTTGTAAGGAGAAGCATTTGTCTTACGATATACACCACCCCAACAATTTGTATCCGGTTTTTTTACCTTGCCTTCGCTGTTATCCATATTCCAGCAAGCAGCATCCATGTCTATGCCTTCCTCAAAACCAGCATTTTTGATGAGTTCAGTATAGTCTTTGTCACCGCTTTTTAGGGTGAAGTTGTCAAATACTGTCCACTCATCCCAATAGCAGCCTGTGTTAGCAATACCAACTGTCAGATCACCACCCTCATGATTGAAAGTAAGTGTGTTAAGATACTCTCCGGCTTCGAATGCTGCATTTGCCTCAGCCATGCTGTTGGGAGCTACTTCACGACCTTCAAAAAGACCTTTCACAACCTGCTTATTGCCATTTGCATAAATATAAGCTGTGTTGAGGTCAGGATTACCTGCCTGGTTAGCCTTTGCAAAATCATTGTTACCACAACGATAGGAAGCGTTGACTGTAAGTACATATTCTCCTGCGGGCATATCAGGAAGGACTTGATAGAGGTTGAATGCACCGCACCATACCTCGCCGACACCTTCACCTACAGCGGCAATAGCGCCCTGCCATCCTGGAAAGAAAGCTGGGTTGGTCATGTACTGGCCGGTGACGTCACGATAACCGGCTGCGCTTGCTGAGAACATTACAGCAGCAGCACCAAGCAGCATTGCGCTGCGTTTCATGTTGAAATTTGCCATAAATTAATTTAAGGTTATTATGTATTATTGTATGTTGATTTATAATTCATAATGCACAATGCATAATTATCTTGATTCAGATTTATCTTGTGGGAATCCCTATTTAATTATGAATTATGCATTATGAATTATGCATTGTTTTAGAGTCCTTGATATCCGGGGTTCTGCTTCCAATTGAGATTGGTCTCGAGGATTCCGCGATGGATGGGCATAAGGCGACGGTAAGTGTCCTTCACTCCGCGGTCTACCCAGTGGAATTTAGTATGCTCTTCGTCATCCCATACCTTATATTGGTTTTTCTGGCCCCAGTCATTCTCAAACATACCGCAACGTATGAGGTCGTTGCGACGCCAGGGCTCGAGGATGAATTCGCGCGAGCGCTCATCCATTAGATCCTGAATGCTGAAGTTTCCTGTGACCTCAGGTGCGTTTGAGCAGCGACGTACTTCATTAACGAGATCGTTGACAGTAGCGCCAAGGGTCGGAGTAGCTCCGCGCATGATGCACTCTGCCTTAGTCAGAAGAATATCAGCATAGCGGAAAATGGGAGAGTCGTTGGCTTGCTGGCGGTTCCATAGAGAGTAGTCTTCCTCGCGTGGGGGATACTTGAAGCAGCGGGCACCTTTCTGGATATTGAGAAGGGCTGTGCCATTTTCAATATTGGTCTTGTTAGCTTTTGGAAGAGCCTCGTCGCCAAGAGAGTAGATTGATGCGTCGTCAAAGTCAAAGTCTGTATGGTATGTAAGTTGACCAATAAGAGTTTTTTCATTGCCTGGAACAGAATAGATATAGACAGGAATGTCTGTCTGTTCATAATCTGGGCCAATAGTGCACTGAGGACCCTGAAGGATCATTTTGTTTCGTTCATCACCCGGAAGGTTGAAACGCTCTACGGCTTCTTTCGTCAGCACTGTCTGGCCTGCAACAGACTTGGTATTTTCCCAGCCAAGGCAATAGGGACGGCAAAGACCATCTTTCTTGAAACCAAACCAGCGGTACCATGTCGTGGTGCCGTCACCCTGAGTCTGCGGGTCTACGTTGAGAGCATATATGAAGTCCTTGATGTGGACACCATTATCGGGATAGAACTTACGACGATAGCCCTGTCCAACCTCAAAGAGTCCGGAGTTGATTATTTCGTCGCAGATGCGTACACAGTCGTTGAGTTTCGGGTTAGGAGTATCGTTGTTGACGGTATTAATGTCGTTTGTGTATACGCCCCAGTTGAGATATATCTTTGCGAGAAGAGCGGCAGCCATCCAGTAGTTAGGCTTGCCGTAGGTGGATAAGTCATTGGCTTTGCTGAGTCCATCTTCCTGACCAAGAATTTCGAGAAGTTCGCTTTCGAGCCATTCAGCCACTTCCTTACGTGGAGAGCGGTCGATGGGTTCTCCTTCCTCAAGCGGACGCTTCATTATAGGTGCGTCGCCATAGAGCTCCATCATCCAGAAAGTGTAGTAGGCGCGGATGGCACGAAGAGGAGCCACCACAGGGTCGTTCATATCCGGACCGCCATAGGCCATAATTTTGGTGTTGGTATAGCTTACGCCCGACATGCATCCTTCGATAATGCGGGTGCGCCAGTTGTCAAGGTTGAGGTTGTGGACGGAAGCATCGAGATAGCGCCCGTCGTCGAAGTAGTTGCCGACACCGAAGCAGCATCCCATCACTTCGTCGCCCTGGTTGACAACACCCTCATTGAAGTCGCGGCCAAACCAGCCATGCAGATAGAGATAGCATGCGTTGAACTCTCCTTCCACAGCGATGGGATTGTCGGGAAGAGTCTCATATCTCGTGTTCAGATCGGTGTTGAGGTCGGTGCAGGAAGCCATTCCTGCAAGGACCGCACCGAGTGTGAGAAATTTCTTATATGATTTCATTATTTTAGGTTTATAGATTTATGGGTTTATGGGTGTATAGGTTTATTTGTTTTTTATTGATAATAAGTTTTTGTTTTGATGAATATTAAACTTTTAAACTTATAAACCCATAAACCTCAATTTTCGCAAGCGAAAATTGAATTAGAAGTTGATTGTTGCACCCACAAGGATTTGGCGTGTACGCGGATAGTGGTCTGAACGTGTGTCATGTCCCGGATCAAGACCTCCAAGGTTGATTTCCGGATCGCGGCCACTGTATTTTGTGATAGTGAAAATGTTATTGGCTGATACGTATAGGCGTATATCATTGAGCCAGCCGTTGAAGCAACCCTTGAATGTGTAGCCAAGTGTCAAGCTTGCAAGCTTGAAGTAGCTGCCGTCTTCAAGATATCGCTGAGAAGGATAGTGAGCCAGACCGTCGGTAGGAAGCTGGTCGTCCCAAACGGAAGACATCACATTCTTGCCCTGTGAAATAGAACCTACATAAGAGAAGTATGCGTGAGGCTCGTTGAATATCTTTTGGCCGAATACTCCGGTGAAGAAGATGTTGAGGTCCCAGTTTTTGTAATTGAATCTGTTGTCCCATCCCATTGTCAGCTTAGGCTGTGCATTGCCCATATAGATGCGGTCATCTTCGCCAGGTTCGATAGTGGTCTCAGGGTTGCCGTTCTCGTCGAGAATATGGTTGCCGTTGCCGTCATAGCGATAGAATGTTGAGATACCCTGCTCGTTGTAGCCTGCCCAATCCCAGAGATAGAAGGAGCCGATTGGCTTGCCCTCTACTATTCGCTGAGTATTGCAGCCCTGTGAAAGGCCGGGGAGGTGGGGATCATAGCGATTGAGGACACCTGCGTTGAACTCGCTGTTGGAGACGCTGACTACCTTATTGTCGTTGTGGGAGAAGTTTAGCGAGGTGTTCCAAGTGAAATCTCTTGTCTGGATAGGATAAGCTTGGATCATGAGTTCAACACCCCGGTTGCGCATCTTGCCGACGTTGGCGGTCATCGTGTTGACAGGATACTGAGCTACAGATACCGGATAGTCCCAGATCATGTCTTTTGTATCCTTGTTGTAGTATTCGATCGTACCGCCGATGCGTCCGTTGAGGAATGAGAAGTCGATACCAAGGTTGAGCATTGTTGTGGTCTCCCACTTGAGGTTGTCGTTGACGTTGCGGGCAGCAGTAAGACCCTTGTAAGATGTAACGGTACCTGTCACAGGATCTACGTAGTCGAAACGTTTTGCAGCCTGATAGAAGAAACGGGAAGTATAGATATCAAAGCCTTGTGCATTACCGCTCTGTCCCCAACCGGCACGGATCTTGAGGTCGGTGAGCCAGTTGTTGTCTTTCAGGAAGTTTTCCTGAGAAAGGCGCCATGCAATAGAAGCAGAGGGGAAAGTAGCCCAACGGTTGTTTGCACCGAATGTGGATGCGCCATCACGACGGATAGCTGCCTGGAAGAGATATTTCGACATCAATGAGTAGTTGACACGACCATAGAAAGAGATCATCTTGGTATGGCTTTCGAGATTACCCCAAACAGGATCAGTATCCCAGCTGTTGGCCATTCCTATGTCATTCCAACCAAGAGCATCGTCATAGAAATTGTAGCCCTTGGCTCCGAACCCGTCACCATTCTTGTGCTGTTCCCATGAATAACCAACCATGACGGCAAGCTTATGGTCGTCGCCGAATTCCTTATCATAGTTGCCATAGATTTCCATCAGCTTGGTCCAATTGTCCTTGACGTTGCGTTCTGCCTCACCATGACGGGTAACGTTCTGCGATTGAGTAGAAGTATATGCCTTATAATGATAGTTCTCAGTCTCGTAAGAGAAGTTAGCGTTAAGGAAAAGTCCATCGATGATCTTTAGAGAAGCCTTGCCCGTAAACTGCAGGCGCTTCATGGTAGCCATCGATTGATTTTCATAGATAAGAGAGAGTGGATTATAGTTCTGAGAAATAGTCTTATCGGAATACCAGCTTCCATCTTCGTTTGTGGCAGGAACGAGTGGGGAGTAGTAGTACATACCCTCATATACTGATCCTCCTTCAATACCACGTGGCACACCCCATTCTTTACGGATATTACCGTTGATACCGACACCAAGTGTAAGACGCTCTTTGAGAGTCTTTGTCTCTATATAAGAACGGCCTGTGAAGAGGTTATTGCCTACACCCTTGATAATACCGTCGCGTTTGATATAGTTGAGCGAAACGTTGTAGGTGGTAGTTTTGTTGCCGCCGGAGATGGCGATGTCGTGGTTTGTTGCGAAACCTGTACGTTGCACTTGGTCTGCCCAGTTGGTATCTGCCCCACGGTCGTTGGGGATATGGATGCCATTTTCTTCAGCGTAAGAGCGGAGTTCGTCAGCGCTCATCATCTTGTGGTCGTTGGCAATACGTTCCCAGGATACATAGCCTGAGTATGTCACACGTGCCGGACCGTCCGCACCGCGTTTGGTAGTCACGATGATGACGCCGTTGGCAGCTTTCGAACCGTAGATGGCAGTTGCGGAAGCGTCACGGAGCACGTCGATGCTCTCGATTTCGCTTGGAGGAATAAGGTTGAGGTTTACACCGGGGATCCCGTCTACTACATAAAGAGGTTCGGTAGAACCATTAAGGGTGGAGGCACCACGGAGAGTCAGTGAATTAACGCCACCGTTAGGGTCGGAGTTCTGTACGACCACGAGGCCCGGAACTTTACCCTGGAGGAGCTGGCCGGGATCGGTGTATGCGCCCACGTTCATCTCTTTTGAGTTAACTGTCGTGATTGAGCCGGTCAGGTCCTTGCGCTTCATTGTGCCGTAGCCTACTACGACTACTTCGTCGAGAAGTGCATTGTCTTCCTTGAGGATGATTTTGAGGTCGTTGCCTTTTACCTTGACATCCTGTGAAAGATAGCCTACATAAGAAACGTGGATTGTCTTGCCCTGTGCCACGTCGATCGAGAAGTTCCCGTCGAAATCTGTGGCGGTGCCGTTGTTGGTGCCGGCTACCATCACAGTTGCACCGATGAGAGGCTCACCGGCCTCGTCGGTCACTGTGCCTTTGACAATTGCGGCCTGCATGGCGAGGCCACTCAGCACAAACGCCAATAGCATCAGGTATTTGCAGCCGGATGCCGATAGGCATTTCATAGTCTTTTCAATAGTTTGCATCAATTCGTATGTTAGGTTTAAATTAAATTCAAAAATCAGGTTCTATATGTGAATAGCCATTGATGGCTTAAAAGGAACGGTATTGTTTACAAATTGTTATCTTTTTGTTAAAATTTATTCACACAGTCATGGGACTGTACATTACAAATTGCTTTTTCCAAATCACTAACCAGCATTCTGATAAGTGCGGAGTGCAAAATTACAAAATAATTTTGACAATTCAAAGATTTAACATACTTTAACCTAAATTTTGTGGTAAGCTCACACGGAGGGTACACAATTCGATTTTAATCTAGTTCCAGATCCTTGACAATTTTCTGAATTATCGCAATATCAACCGTAGAATAATCAGCTTTATCATAAATATCTATGAGATACACCCGTCCTGAATTCTCATTTATCACAACCGTATAGGTGATAACTCTTGCTCCACCGGATTTACCTCTTCCTTTAGAAGCAATCGCCATTCTTATCTTACGAATACCGGGACTTAATTCGTCTCCTTGAAAAGGATTTTTCTTAATTGACTCCGTAAAATTTATAAAATCCTGTTTTAAAGAGCGATGTCTCTTTGCAAGGGTCTTAAGACTCTTACGGAAATGTTCGATAGCCTCTATTTCAAAGTTCATTTAACAATTCTTCTATAGAGTAACCTTTGGCTTTTCCATCCATTATATCTTTCACTTCTTGAAGACCTTTACAGATGCGCTGTGTAAGGGTATCCTCCTCTGTGACAGGAGTGATTTTAAAATTTCCATATCTTGAAGTGAGAAGCACAGACTGACCCCTCTTGGCGGCATTCAGGAACTTACCCTGATTTGCACGAAATTCTCTTGCTGATACTACCTGCATAATTAATTATTTTTTAATTTTCTACAAAGATAACAAATGGCATCCATTTTGGCAACCATTTTAATATTTTTTAAAACAAGAAACAGTATTTGTAACTACTCGGGTATGAACTGAATTTGGTAAAAGATAAGTTCACACGGAGGGCATACAGAGGGGAATTATAAAAATATTCTGATTGAAAAAAGAGAAGAGGAGGTATAGCTAAAATAAGCTATATCTCCTCTCAGTCATATGAGAAATTGAATTACTTCAGAAGAGATTTGTCGATTGCCGGGTTGGCATCGATCTCCTGCTGCGGGATGGCGAGACGCCAGCCATTGTTGGTGCTTGTCTCAACAGAGAATTGATAAGAAGCGTCTGCGTTTCCTGAAGTCGGATCGTTGCTGACAAATTTTCTCTTAGAGAACGGGAGGTTCCAACGCTTGAAGTCAGGGAAGTTGAAGCCTTCACCCCAGAGCTCGATACGGCGGCAAGTGCGGATTTCATCGAGAAGCGCATCGCCTGATGTAGTGCAAGCATAGCCAGGGATACGCTTGCTGTTGACTGCAGTCAGGCAGCTCTTAGCTGTCGCTTCGTCGCCTGCCATGTATGCTGCCTCAGCCTCAGTGAGGTACATCTCCGCTGCACGCATATAAGGATAAGCGTTGTTGCAATACGGACCATAAGACCAGATCTTAACCGATGCACCGAGATTCATTGCAGCAGGCCATTCAGCGCGACCGTAGCTATACGGGTAGTGCATCACTACAGAAGCGGCTGAATTGGGGTTGTTGTAGCAAGCATACTTCACGAAGCCCTGAGCCATAAGCGTCATGCGGGGATCTGCTATTCCGCCTGGGTTTGCGATATTGAGGCTCTTGACATTAGGACCTACAGGATCCATGAGCTGCTCGTTCCAGAAATCGGCTTCAGTCAGAGAAGCTACAGACTCATAGCCGGGGATAGCAGCTACGTCAGCCACTCTGTCTGGCATGAAGTAGAGCTTACGACGCATATCGTTCGGGTCGAGCTTGTTGTAGAGGTCGATGTTGATGCTGTAGCAGCGGCCCCAGTTGGAGGGATATGCACCGTTGCAGGAGAACCATGCACCGGGAGATGAATAGTAGATATCATTCTCAAAGTTGGTCCACATATACTCCTCGTTCTCTTCCATGAATCCTTCGAAGTACTGGTCCATAGTCATGACGTCGCGACCCTGACGGGCATTGTGAGCCATATTCTTGGCTGTGTTCCAGTCGTTCTTGATGAGGGCTGCACGGGCATGGAGGCCGTATGCGATGTAAAGGTCAGGCTCCCAGCTTTCGTCGCGGGAGAGACCTGATGCCTGATAGAGACGCTCAGCCTCTGTAAGGTCTTCATAGATGAAGTCAAGAACTTCGTTGAGCGATCCGAGGGGAGCCGGGGCTGTGCCTGATTCCTTGCGGAGCACTACTGCCATCTTCTCGCCATTGTTGGAATCCTGCCAACGAGGACCGAACCACTGGAGAGCCTTGATGTAGCCGTGAGCGCGGAATGTGCGGGCCTGAGCCTCTATAAACTGACGGTCGGCCTCTTCTCCTTCAGCATTGGCAATGTTCTCGATAATAGTACTTGCCTGGCCTACGAAGTTGTAGCAATACATCCATGCATTCTGGCAGTAGGTAGAAGTCTGGAGAGCCATTGATTTCCAGGGATACCAGTTGGCACCGAGCTCGCGCATGTGGAAGTAGGATACGTCGTCAGGGCCGAGAGCGTCGTTGTAGGCGCAGTTGAAAGTTGCTTCGCCGTTGGCACCGCGTGGTGCGCTGATGTCATAGTATTGTGTAAACATAGCACGCGCCATGCCGCGTACCGACATTCTGGCTGCCTTGGTAGAGCCTACAGCCTCGGAAGCAGAGATGCTGGTGACCGGTGTCAGTTCCAGATAGTCGCTGTCGCATGAGGCGAGCATGCCGAGAGCTGAAAGTCCGAGAACTGCTCCATAGAATATATTTCTTTTCATGTTGAATCGTTGCTAAGATTAGAATTTAACTGTAAGCTGGAAGTTGAACGTACGTGTAGGC
>CAYSMP010000063.1:0-19272 GCA_964432215.1 uncultured Sangeribacter sp. | reverse complement strand
TATACTTATAATCATCCTCCGTTCCACCTGCAAAACATAAGTCTCTACCGTCTGGGTCGTATGCATTCACCGGGTTGTTGGCACAGTAGAGAAATGGAGAAAGCCAGGGGTATTTCTCTGCCATCGGATCAATGCGGGTGAAGGCGGGGACCGCGGAGTAGTATTGGCGGGCGCCGAAGTCATACTCGTTGAGGCCGTTGGCGGTGATGAGTTCCTTGCCGCCGAATTTGTACGGCTGCCCTTTCGTGGCGTTCGTGCCGAGGTCGGAGACGGTGGAGATCCTGTTGCCCGAGTAGGTGACGGTCAGGTCGTCGACCTTGCCGTATGTTCCGTCAGCCTTGAGTCCGTTACGCTGGAGTCTCGTCACGCTTCCGTTGCGGGTGAAGGCTGTCGACTTCTCGGTGTAGCGGTTCTTGTTTGATGTCAGTGATGAGCCCTCGCCGTAGTCTGCTGATGTCAGCCAGCCGTAGCCGTTGTAGGTGTACGTGAGAGTATCGTACGTCAAAGCCGAGACCCGCTGCTTCGTTTCGTTCACTGTAACGTCTGTCGCCGTCAACAGTCCGGAACCGGCATCGTAGGTGTTCTCTGTGATAAGCGTAACGCTGCCCTCTGTCATCGTGGTCGTGAGCGGTTGCCCTGTGAATGTGTACGTTCCGGAAGAGACCCGCTTTGTGCCGAAGTTAGTCAGCTCCCTCGTCTCCGTGTATTTTGTCCCGGATTCATTGAGCATGGTGCGTGCGGTCACACTGCCCCGTGCCCATGCGCAAGCGGCACAGGATATTGCTGTAGCCACTACGAGCAAAATGGATATGTGAAGTCTTCCGGTCATGATGCTTGTATTTATCGGTAGGTGTAGGGGTATGTCTCCAGGACCTTGCCGTTGTGGTCGATTACGCGGCTCAGCCTGTTGAAGAAGTCGTATTCATATATTGTCTTCTCGCCGGTAGGCCCGGTCTGTGATATAATGCCTACGAGCGGCTTGTGCGTATATGTGGTGAGCAAGACTCCCTTGCCGTTGAGCTTTGTCCTCAGCTGTGAGAGGAGGGACTCCATCCTTTATCTCCCAGCTATCGGCCCCGGAACTGCTTATCTATTTCATGATTGAGGAGATTTTTGATTAGTGGGTGCAATTTAATACCATTTTTTGGCATTTGCAAATGTTTTTGGATAAAAATGGGGAAATATGTTGTAGAACATATGTTTTAGTGGGGATTTGTTTTAAATGGCCACTCCGTGCCCTTACGAGTTCATATGAATGAAGAAAAAAACGGCGATAAGGGTGAGATTTGAGGAATTATGATTAATTTTGCAGTCTGAAACGCAATAAGTCTATTTTTCGTATGAACTACACATTATTTTTGGGCAGGAGATTGGCATTGGGAAGCGGCGGTAGGAAGGCAAGCCCCGGAGTAAAGGTGGCTACGGCTGCCATTGCCCTTTCTGTTGCCGTCATGGTCGCATCAATAGCTATCGTATTAGGATTCAAGAGGGAAATAACTGATAAAGTACTTGGTTTTACCTCTCACATCGTAATGACTGTGAGTGCCGGAGAAGATGACAATCTAATAACCCTCACCCCTACCCTAAAGAAACTTCTTGATTCACAAGAGTGCATAAAGGACTACTCTCTCCAGATATCAATCCCTGCTATCCTTAAGACCCCTAATGACTTCAAGGGTATCTTCCTAAAGACTCTCGAAGACAAGGCGACAAGAGAATTCCTTAAGTCAAATCTAATATCAGGCCAGATACCGGATTATTCGCAAGACAGCACAAGACTCGATGTGGTGCTCTCCCGAATGGCGGCCAGCCAAATGGGATTGAAACAGGATGATAAGGTTGACTGCTATTTCATCAATGATGATGTAAAGGTGAGACGCATACGAGTTGCCGGAATCTTCGATTCTCACTTTGATGCTTACGACGACCTGATGGTGTATGGAAGTCGGGGGTTATCCGAAGTTTTCACCGGACTGAAACCTAACCAAGGGTCAAGTATCCTTATCACAACTACCGATTTCAACAAACTTGACGATGAGACTGTATATCTTCAAGAGACACTGAATGATGCGCTTGCGGAGGGTTTGCTTTATAAGAAGTATTATCTCGAAAATGCACATGTACAAGGAGCAAGTTATTTCCACTGGCTCTCAATGCTTGATATGAACGTCATCGTGGTGCTTACACTGATGATGATTGTGGGATGTGTGACACTCGTAAGCGGTATGCTGACTATAATACTTGATAAAAAACGGTTTATCGGGCTGATCAAGGCACTTGGAGCAGCCAATGGTAAGGTGCGTGAGGTGTTCATTTATCTTGCGCTGAGGGTGACCATGGTGGGGATGCTGATAGGCAACGTACTGATCCTTGGGCTATTGATGATGCAGGACAAATGGCATTTATTCAAGCTTGACGCATCAAGCTATTACATAGACTTCGTACCGGTGGAATTGGATTGGTCGGCTTTTTTAATCCTCAATGCCGGCGTCATTATCGTAGTGTATCTGACACTCATATTACCAAGCCGCATAGTCGCGAACATTTCCCCTTCCGAGACAATGCGCGGCGAATGAACTGCGGGAGTCGATGCTTGAAATGACCTTTATTATATCGGTTTAATTTGAATAGCTACTTAATAATTGATTTGACAAATGAAGATGGAAAATATTGCGACCAAAAAGGACAAGCTATGGAACAGTCAATACCTAAAGGTGATGCTCTGCAATTTCCTCCTTTTCTTCGCCTTCTATCTCCTCACTCCCCTATTGCCGCTCTATCTTGATTCTGAGTTTAAAGCTGATAAAGACTTGATTGGAGTCGTACTCTCTGGATATATTGTCGCCACTCTCCTTGTGAGGCCTTTCAGCGGATTCGTAGTGGATAGCTTCGACCGCAAGAAGGTCTTGATGCTGTGCTTCTTCTTTTTCTTCCTATGCTTTAGCGGTTATCTCGGGGCGAGCACTTTGCTGATGTTCTTCATAGTCCGCACGATGCATGGAATTCCGTTCGGAGCCACGACTGTCGCCAACAGCACTGCGGCAATAGACGTACTGCCTTCCAGCCGACGCAACGAAGGAATCGGATATTACGGACTCAGCAACAACCTCGCCATGGCTATTGCGCCAAGTGTAGGCATCTATATCTATCAACTTACAGATAATTTTACCCTCCTCTTCTGGATTTCTCTTGGACTTGCATTCCTGGGATTTCTATGTAGCACATCAGTAAAGCTTCCGGAACGTGAGAAAGTTGAGGGGAAACCGAAATTCAGTCTCGACCACTTCTTCCTCGGACGAGCATGGCTTCTCGCCGTCAACATCTGTTTCTTCGGAGCCTGCTGGGGAGTCATGAGTAACTACGTGGCTCTCTACGGCAAACAGGAACTCGACATCACTGACGGCACGGGCTTCTTCTTCATGATCCTGTCAGCAGGTCTTTTCATATCTCGCCTCTTCGGAGCTAAAAGCCTACGGAAAGGGCTTCTGACCCACAACGCCCTTATCGGAGTTCTCGTGTCGCTAGTAGGATACGCCATGTTCGCATTCGTCATCACTCCATGGAGCTTCTATCTGTCGGCCCTGCTCATAGGACTTGGCAACGGACAGATGTATCCCGCATTCCTTAATATGTTCATCAAGGTCGCACGCCACGACCAGAGAGGAACTGCCAATTCCTCTATTCTCATTTCATGGGATCTTGGCATGGGTCTTGGCATTCTCATCGGTGGAGTTATAGCGGAGAATATTGGTTTTCTTGAAGCTTTCCATACTACGGCTTTCATGCAGGGAGCCGGAGCTCTTCTATTCATACTCTTTACCCGCTCATTTTTCGAGCATCGCAAACTCAACGAAAACTAATCACTCATACTTCACTTAACTTAACCCTGCTATCATCTACTTTCGTTTATAAAAGCAGAATTATAACAAATTTTAAGGTTTTTGGAGTTGGTCGTAACTGTTTTTTTTGGTAATTTTGCAAATTATGAATACCAAAAGATATATGACATTATTGGCTGCAGGCGTGATATCCTTAGGATGTTGCGACTTAATTGGCCTTCCCGACATACTAAATACAGAGCTTTTCGAAATTTCTCAGGCATCCGCTGCAAGAAAAAAAACAAGTAAGAAGAGTTCTAAGAAAAAGAAAGCGAGCTCGTCGAAAACGACGTCAAAAGTTTCTAAATCTTCCTCTACAAAGAAGGGTTCGAAAAAGAATGTGAGGACACGTAAAAAACGATCCTCTGTAGTGGCTCCGCGTGCAACAGCGACTATGCCTCCGGTAGAAACACCAAGTAATGACTCGTTGACATTATCTGTCAACGAGCGGCTAATAAAGCTTATCCCTACGAGTCACAACCCAGGTGGTTTAAGAGTTAACAACGTCAAAACTGACGCGGCTAATCAAAAGGCTATATTAAGCCTAAACGAGAACTTTACATATCTTCCAATCAATAAAGAATATATCCAGCAACTCGAAGGTCAGGTACGCGAAGCATTGCCGGACTCTCTCGCTGATTTCATTATTGATTTAAGGGTAAGTGGGAAGCCCCTCTCTTACTATATTAATTCAATCGACAAACTCCCCAGAGAGTATCGCACCAATGTCCCCTTTGTCAGAGCGGTAGAACCTCTAACACCGATCACTAAGGGAATGCAAGGAGATAATGTAGCCATGTGGCATAGTCATGGCCGCTATTACAAGCCTTCCAACGACAGTTGGTATTGGCAACGCCCGTTCCTATTCCAAGCTGTGGAAGACACTTATACTTTAGGATATATTCTCCCTTACGCTGTCCCGATGCTTGAAAATGCAGGAGCATACGTAATGCTCCCCCGCGAGCGCGACATCAATCCAATAGAAGTCATAGTCGACAATGATCAACCTGACGAAGGAGGTGTCTTATATTCTCAAAATACATATTTCGAAACCAACGGTCATCAAAAGTGGCAAACTGGTGACGGAGAAGGCTTCATTTACGATCTTCCGGATTTTCGTGACACAGAAAATCCATTTGAGAACGGTACTTTCCGTGTGGTAAAGACCACTAAACATGGAAGTCCGTCGACTGCTTCATGGGTTGCAGATATCCCTGAATCAAGGGAGTATGCTATATATGTAAGTTATAAAACTTTGCCCAATTCTTCGGAAGATGCTCTGTACACGATCAATTATGATGGAGGATCTGAAGATATATTGGTCAATCAGAAGATGGGTGGAGGCACCTGGATTTATCTTGGCACCTACCCTTTGGCTGAGGGATATGATCCTGAGAATCCGACGGTAGTGCTAAGTAGCCTTAGCGAAAAAGGGGGAGAAACAGTGGTCACAGCAGACGCTGTGAAAATCGGTGGGGGAATGGGCAACATTGCCAGATCTCCAAAAAGAAGCGACGTTTTTTACAATAATGTGATACAATCGGCCGAGTCAGATTCTATTTCGGTGGATGATGTCATGGCAGAAATAGTTGCTAATTCCGAACTTCCGGTAGCCTCTGACAATCCTTTTAGAAAGGAAGAAATTCAGAAAGCAATCAAGTCTGAACCTATTTTCAAGACATCGGGCCTTCCTCGTTGGCTTGAAGGCGCAAGATATTGGCTCCAATGGGCCGGAATCCCTGATTCCATCTATGCTCCTTATGCGGGCAGCGATGACTATAAGGATGATTATACAAGCCGAGGTCTATGGGTAAATTATTTGGCCGGTGGCTCTCGTGTGCTTCCTAATGAAAAAGGACTTGGAATACCAATTGATGCCGTCATGGCTCTCCATAGTGATGCCGGCAAACGGGCTGATGATTCTTTTGTCGGGACTCTGGGTATATACTTTACAAACGGCAACGGCAATTATGTCGATGGGACTCCCAGGAAAAACTCCCGAACCATGACAGATATGCTTATGCGTCAAATTACGTGCGATATTCGTGCAAAATTTGAACCTGATTGGACACGCCGTCCGATGTGGGACAAGTCATATGTTGAAGCCCGCGTTCCGGAGGTGCCTACAACTTTGATCGAACTACTTAGCCATCAGAATTTCGCCGACATGCAGTATGGTAATGATCCACGATTTCGGTTTACTGTAGGGCGCGCCATCTACAAAGCACTCGCTCGATTCATTGGAGAAAGGAAAGATCGAAAGGTTGTCATCCAACCATTGCCGGTAAAAAACTTTGCCATCCAAAAAACAGGGAAAAGCACTTATCGTCTCTCTTGGCAACCTACTCCCGACGAGTTGGAGCCAACGGCAATGCCAACCGGATACATTATAATGGAAAGAAGTGGCGAAGACATGAGTTTCCACAAAATAGGAGAAACGACAAAACCCCACTTTGAAATTCATGCAGATGATGACGAAATCCATTCTTTTAGAATCATTGCGTTCAACGAAGGTGGACGTTCTTTTCCCTCTGAAACTCTTGCTTTCCGCCATGACAATAGTGACTTAAATCCAATTCTTATTATAAATGGGTTCACTCGCGTAAGTGCTCCTTCGGTAGTAGTAGAGGAGGATTATGCAGGTTTTGATACGGCAAATGATTTTGGTGTGCCATATATTCAAGATGTATCTTTCACCGGACCTCAGACAGAATTTCACCGTAGTGCCGGTGAAGGCTTTGGAAAGAGCAGTGATAAATATGTGGCGTCAGTCATAGCAGGCAATACATTCGACTATCCCTATCTTCATG
Source organism: uncultured Sangeribacter sp. (assembly GCA_964432215.1). Lineage (GTDB taxonomy): Bacteria > Bacteroidota > Bacteroidia > Bacteroidales > Muribaculaceae > Lepagella. The sequence continues at coordinate 12,584 of CAYSMP010000063.1, read as the reverse complement.
GAGAAGCTATCGCAGAGGCAGGGCGAGGATTTGTCAGCACAAGTGTCGGAGCTATAGAACAAGGAAGTGTCAATCTCTCAGATTATAAGACTATCGATCTAATTCTTGGAAAGCAGAAAGCAACAACATTAGGGCGTGGCAACAATGGTGCTGAGTTCTTCACTTTCCCTAAAAAACTACGTAATGCACTTACCGGATTCCTTAACAAAGGTGGCGACATGATAGTAAGTGGCCAGTATGTAGCAAGTGACCTGCGCGACACACGTAATGATAACGATGCGGCACGCTGGGGTGAGGAAGTGCTATGCATCTCTATTCCAGACTCAATTATGCCCACTCAAGGAGGAAGTGTCGACGGTATGGCTACCCCATTAAAATCTACTCTCGCAAGTCGCCGTTATTCCTACTCCAATACGCTAAACTCCGACCAATATATTGTAGAACGTCCGGATGCAATCATACCTACAAATAAGGCTGATGAAGCTGCTACGTTCCTAAGATTCAGCGACACCGATGCAGCAGCCGGCTTGCTCATAAGGGATGGAAAATCGCGTAGAGCCGTAATGAGTGTTCCCTTTGAGTCGCTCTCTGATGCTAATCAGCGTAATATGCTGATGAAGGAGATTCTTGACTGGATTGAGAAGTAAAATAGAATTGAAATTTAGAATTGAGAATATATTTCGATGATAAAGTTTGAAAACATAAGTCAGCTTAGAGAGGAAATTTTTCAAAACGGACTTGACCAATTCATCTTTGTCAAGCTCGGAAACAAGGAAGTGAGGATGTACCCTAACTCCGAAAAAAGAATGCGTGAGCTTGCAGAAATATGCGATGTGCCATTGACCTACGCATGGTACCGGGATTTGTCTGATGATGGAACATTGACGAATCATCCTACTATCGATTATCAACTCGGTTCTTTACGGGATGATTTCGATTTCGGATCAATAGTTTTGCTTAATGCCGCTGATGTGCTTAATGCGTCAGAGGATTTCGGAAAGGAATACGATGAACTTCCCGATGGCGGATGGTATGCTTTGCGTCTCAGGATGCTCACTGGCCGTGGAGCACTCTGTATCAATGAGTATCTTTATGAGCAGAGCAAAACCGACTATCGCAAGAGTGGAGAGCAACAGCACGACTATGTAGATCCACGCAATGCAGAATATCAGAAAGCAATGGAAATGGTCTGCAGAGCACATCTGAGAGACATTAATGCACTTGTCAATGAGGCAAAACCGGCTGAAGTTGGATCGGAATATTTCGCTACGGAAGCAAGCGTAGTCATTCCTGTGCGCAATCGTGTCTCTACAATCATGGATGCTGTTGAGTCTGCACTTGCTCAGCTGACAGATTTCCCATTCAATGTCATCGTTGTCGATAATGGAAGCACCGACGGAACGCGTGAAGCTCTTTTTTCTGTGCCAGATCCAAGACTTCATGTAATTCTTATTGAAGAGGAGGAAGGGCTTGGCATTGGAGGCTGCTGGAACAAAGCTTTACAATATGAAGCTTGTGGTCGCTTTGCAGTCCAACTCGATTCCGATGATGTCTATTCCGGTACAGATACACTCCAGAGAATTGTAAATAAGTTCTACGAAGATAACTGCGCGATGGTAGTCGGAAGCTACACACTTACTGATTTCGATATGAACGTCATCCCTCCCGGTCTAATAGCACATAACGAATGGACCGCTGAAAACGGAGCTAACAATGCTCTTCGAATCAACGGTTTTGGAGCTCCTCGAGCTTTTTACACTCCAATTGCAAGGGATATCCTCTTTCCCAACGTCTCTTATGGAGAAGACTACGCTATGGCACTCCGCATCTCACGCACGTGGAAGATCGGCAGAATATTTGAGTCTCTTTATCATTGTCGTAGATGGAGTGGTAACAGTGATGCTGCACTTCCTATTGAAAAAACCAATGAGAACAATATTTATAAAGATTTCCTTCGTACGATCGAGCTATTAGCGCGCATCCATGAAAATATGGAAGAAGGAGAGTGAAAAGCCAATTAGTAGTCTAACTGCGCATGATAAATTTTTCGCAAAATGTTGGAATTTATTGATTCCCAATTGGCAGATTGGCCGTTGGCAAGAACTAATTATCAAGCTCTTGGAAACACTGAGAGAAGAAGTATGCAACTTGGCGACCTTACGATCGGTTTACAGCACAATCCTGCCAGAATAGTATCTACAGGAGCCAAGACAGATACCAAAACACTTGCAGGCAGACCATGTTTTTTATGCAAAGAAAACCGCCCTCCTCAGCAGGCCGGTATTGATATTGCTGAAGGTTGGGAGCTTCTCGTCAACCCCTTCCCTATTTTTCCGACTCATTTCACTATAGTAAAAAAGGAACATTGTCCGCAGGAAGGTTTTCCTATTGATATGGTTGTCATGGCAGAGCGTTTACCGGGCCATACAGTGTTCTTCAATGGCCGGAATGCAGGAGCTTCTTGTCCTGACCATATGCATTGTCAAGCAGTAAAGACTCATGAACTTCCTCTAATGAGACTCATAGAGCTTAGTCATTCTCTCGACTCCGATCGCATAGCCACACCTGAAAGTCTGAGACTTCAAGTGCCGGTTGCTTTCAAAAGTGTCATTATAACTCCTGACCTTGATGGAATGTCACAACTTGCTTCAATTGAAGACACAATCGGGAGGGAATACATTGAAGAAGGCAATGTAAATGTTTTTGTATGGATAGACAGATCGGGACTGCTACGGATTTGCGCAATACCGCGACGTGCTCATCGGCCCGCTTGCTATGGGCAGGGAGAAGGTCAACATCTAATATCCCCGGGTTGTATAGATATGGCAGGCGTAATTATAGCCCCTCTCAAAAGAGACTTCGATTCACTGACAGAGGATGACATAAGAGAAATCTATCGCCAATGCTCCATATAACATTTCTATACCTATAAAAATGTTTTCCGTAGTTTTTAAGCTTTTTAAATGGAAATATTTGTTGATATGGATAGAATTTGTTAACTTTGCGTGTTGAAAGGGATTGCGGGTATTACCCAATTATCCATTATTAAGAAAGAAACAATATTAACGATACAATAAAACATTATCAAAATGAGAAAGAATATTGTAGCCGGCAACTGGAAAATGAACACCACCCTTGATGAGGGTGTAGAACTTGCCGATGCTGTCAACAGCGCCCTCAAAGCTAAAAAAGCAAACTGCGAAGTAGTGATCTGCGTTCCTTTCACTCATCTTACCTCAGTACACGGAGTGATTGATGCAGATCTTCTCGGCCTTGGCGCTGAGAACTGCTCAGAGCATGAGAGCGGAGCATACACCGGCGAAGTAAGCGCTCCTATGGTGAAGAGCACCGGTGCAACTCATGTTATCCTTGGTCACAGCGAACGCCGTCAGTATTTTGGTGAGACTAATGAGCAGCTTCTCGCTAAGACCAAACTTGCTCTTGCTAACGGCCTTACCCCTATTTTCTGTGTAGGTGAAGTTCTTGAGGAACGCGAAAACGGCTCTTACAACGATGTTGTAGCGGGTCAGGTAGAGGCTCTCTTCAGCCTTTCTCCCGAAGATTTTTCTAAGATTGTGATTGCTTACGAACCGGTTTGGGCTATCGGTACTGGCAAGACAGCTACTGCAGACCAGGCTCAGGACATGCACGCTCATATCCGCAATGTGATTGCTGCTAAGTATGGCAAAGAACTCGCTGACAATACATCAATCCTCTATGGTGGTAGCTGCAAGCCTTCCAATGCTAAGGAACTCTTCGCAAAACCTGACGTTGATGGCGGTCTAATCGGAGGTGCAGCCCTCAAAGCAGATTCCTTCATGGGAATCGTTGAAGCTTTCGACTGATTAAGACGAAGCAATCCAAATTCTTTATCGATGACACTAAACATCAATAAATACATCAAGATGCTCATCCCGGCGACTCTTTTGTCGGGATGGGGTCTTTCTGCTTATGCAGATGGACCTGAGTATGAAAATATTGTTGAACGTATTGAGGCAGAATCGTCCGGAAATGTAATCATAGAGATTGACGAAGATCTTCTCGATAGAATACTCACGGATCCTGAAGTCACGGTAAGGAAAAAAGAAAATAAAGACCCGAACGCTCAGCGTAACGGCTATCGGATACAGGTATTTAGCGACGGACGTAATCAGAGTTCGCTGGAAGCGCGTGCGAAAGCACGTGGAAATGCAATAGTAGCGAGGTTCCCTAAATATCGGGGACAAGTCTACACTTATTCCAGTGCTCCTAACTGGTATACAAGAATTGGCAACTTCCGAAACGAGGAGGAAGCCAGGCAAGCTCTTGACGAGCTTAAGCGCAGTTTCCCGAGTTTCAGCTCGGAAATGCGTGTCGTCAAATCTAAGATCAGCTTGAGATGATGAAGATAGAGCACGATGAGAAACTTATAGCCGAGATAGCTGGCCATTACCGCGAGATTCTTAGGCTTATTGGAGAGGATCCTGAAAGAGAGGGGCTTCTCAAGACACCCGAGCGTGCGGCGAAAGCATTGGTGGATATCACACAGGGTTACCGCCAAAATCCGATTGAGATTGCTCGAAAAGCCATTTTTGAACATGCTGGATCTAAGATTGTAATAGTCAAAGATATCGAATTCTATAGTATGTGTGAGCATCATATCCTTCCTTTTTTCGGGAAAGTGACTATTGGCTATATTCCGAAAGGAAAGATGATAGGGCTCTCTAAACTGGCACGTATCGTAGAATCATTTGCAAGAAGACTTCAAGTGCAAGAGCGTCTGACTGCGCAGGTTTGTTCTCTTCTTGCCGAAGCGATGCCTACGGAAGGTGTTATCGTTGCTTGCAATGCGGAACATCTCTGCATGAAGATGAGAGGAGTGGAAAAACAAGACAGCAGTACTACTACTTTTGATTATTGTGGTAGATTTGAAAAGGAACCCGAACTCAGGGAAGAGTTTATTCGACTTCTTAATTACTAATTTTTAAATTTTAATTTTATGTTGAAGATTATCAGCCTGGTGTTTGTATGTTTAGAACTTCTTTTATTTATATTTGAGTCTGATCTCTTCTATTGGAATAATACTCCAATTGATCATCAAAGACACAATTAAAATAGTATTGAAAAAAAAATATAAGCCCTGGCCGGAAAAGACCAGGGCATTACATTGATAGATTAATGGGATCGGGGATGGCATTTTACAATGTCATTGTCGAAGAATTTCTGAAACACGTTCAATACTAAGGTTTCTTCGACCGGCATAATCCTTTATCTGGTCTGTTCCAATCTCTCCAATCATAAAATATCGGGCTCGCGGATTTGCAATATAGAGTCCACTGACAGTGGAAGAAGGAGACATGGCTCCATTTTCAGTAAGACTTACCCTCTTTCCGCTCTCTGGCTGAAGTAACTCAAAAATCTCTTTGTTGAGAAGCTGATCCGGAAGCATTGGATAACCCATAGCAGGTCGGATTCCTTGATATTCACCGCGAAAAATATTCTCTACGTCTAATTCCTCCAGAGGAGCATACCCCCAGTAATCTGTGCGAACAAGATAATGCAACAGTTCAGAGGAAGCCTCTGCCAGCCGATCGGCAAGGGATTGTAGCAAAAGAGCTCGATAAGAATCCCCTTTCTTCTCATAAGAGATACGTAGGTCGTTTATATAGTTGCCGGCTCCGACCATAAATACTCCAACATAATCATCACTTGGATTGACATAATCCACAATTGAATGATGACCGCTGCCAGACTTTTGCTGGCGAAGCATAGGCAATACCTTATCGCCTACAAGAAGATTTTCTTCTTTTGTAGAAGCTTTCACTATCTTTACGAGTCCGAATCCATCGTAGCCTCCACTCTCACGAATATCTTGGAGACATACTGATGCATCTTCCAGAAGTTTATTAGCTTCAATTTCAGAATCACATCCACATTTGCAGCCTGCACTATGCAGTCCCCAGGCATGGAGCAACATCTTCCAGTTGATGAAGCCTTGCAGTTCTGATATTTTAAACTTTTGGACTATAAGATTCCCTTCTCCACATTTAGGAATGGGAGCGGAATATTCTGACAATTGCGGTTTTCTATTACGAGCTTCTTCTAAAGAGACTGTCAAATTCTCACGTTGTGCGTAAGAATCCCTCAATTTTTTTTGTTCTTGCTTCAAAGATGATATGAAATTGTTGTTTTCCGACTTATCAAGCAGACAGGAGGCAACTATCGGATTCTGTGAAGCATCCTTCATATGTACCACAGGGCCGTTGTAGGCTGGAGCTATCTTTAGCGCGGTGTGAAGTGCAGAAGTAGTCGCTCCTCCAACGAGCAACGGAATACTAAGTCCTGCCTTTTCCAAAGCCTCTGCCGTAGCAGTCATTTCAGCAAGTGATGGAGTTATTAGTCCGGAAAGACATATAATGTCAGGTTGCTCACGAAGGGCAGCCTCAACAATTGTCTCTGCCGGTACCATCACGCCGAGATCCACAACCTCAAAATTATTACAAGAAAGGACAATGGAAACTATATTCTTACCAATATCATGCACATCACCTTTCACTGTGGCAATGATAACTTTTCCTGCCTTATTTCCTCCTCCTTCGACTGACTCAGCCAAAAGTTTTGGTTCAAGGATATCAACGGCCATCTTCATAACCCTGGCGGTTTTGACCACCTGAGGAAGGAACATCTTCCCATCACCAAAAAGCTCTCCTACTCGTTTCATCCCATCCATCAATGGACCTTCGACAATTTCTACCCCCGTCATCTCTTCGGACAACTCATTGAGATCTTCCGCAAGAAAATTCGGTCGTCCTGCTACAATTGCTTCTTCAATCCTTTTTTTTACAGGTATAGAAAGGTCTCTCGAATTTCCATCTATTGAATTGCCTTTTATAGATGAATCATCAAGTGCATAAGACGCCAATGATTCTGATGCTTCTGGATTTCTTGCAAGTACTACGTCTTCTATCAGACCTCGAAGATCCGGCTCTATATCATCATATGTCATAGCTGAAGCAGGATTCATAATTGCCATATCAAGTCCAGCTGCAATTGCATGATATAGAAAAACGGTATGCATAGCTTCACGCAGCGCATTCTTTCCGCGGAAAGCAAATGAAAGATTACTTATACCGCCACTTGTACGAGCTCCCGGTAGATTCTCTTTCACCCATCTTACTGCTTCGATAAAATCTATCCCATAGCGTGCATGTGCCTCAAGACCTGTTGCCACAGCCATGACGTTTACATCGAAGATTATGTCATCTCCTTTGAAACCGCACTCCTCAGTAAGCAGTCGGTAAGCTCTGCCACATATCTCAATCTTTCTTTTATAAGTATCGGCTTGCCCCTTCTCATCAAATGCCATCACTATTACGGCTGCTCCGAGTTGATTTATGCGCCTCGCCTTATATATGAAGGCCTCCTCCCCTTCCTTCAAAGAAATAGAGTTGACAATTGATTTACCTTGTAGGTTCTTAAGGGCGCATTCTACGACAGACCAATTAGATGAATCAACCATTACAGGCACTTTAGCTGCTTCAGGTTCAGCTGCATAAAGGCGAAGGAAATGAGTCATCTCAGCAGGCGCGTCAAGAAGAGGATCATCCATATTTATATCTATGACCATTGCTCCGTCTTCCACCTGCTTGACAGCTATGGCTAAAGCCTCATCATATTTTTTTTCTTTTATAAGACGAAGGAATTTTCGAGAACCGGCAACATTGCACCTTTCGCCGACAACAAGAAAATTATTTTCCGGTCTCACCTCCACTCTTTCTAAACCGGAAACACGCAGGGCTGCCTTGAGATTGTGTGGGTCATAGCCATGAAAGTTTTCTATGTTATTAAAGCTATCTGTTACTTTTCTTAATGCAGCTATATGCTCGGGAGTTGTTCCACAACATCCACCTACTATATTTGCAAGATTTTCTGAAAAAATCGGAGTTAATTCATGAATGAACTTTTCAGGATCTACGTCGTATCTTCCAAGTGTATCCGGCAGACCAGCGTTAGGATGAACGGAAATGAAATGGGAAGTACACTTTCCAAGCTCTCTGAGATGGGGAATTATGTCTTTGGGGCCAAAGCTGCAATTGAGTCCGAGAGTGACAACATTCGAAAAATCTTCAATGGAAGTGGCAAAGGCTTTAAGAGTCTGGCCACTAAGAATGCGTCCACTTTTGTCTGATACCGTTGCAGACACAATAATTGGTACCGCTCTTCCACATTTATGCATAGCATAATTTGCAGCAGCGAGTCCAGCCTTAAGATTAAGAGTATCGAATACCGTCTCAAATAGAAGTATGTCCACTCCACCTTCCAATAGGCCACCAACCTGCTCAAAATAAGCTTCAAACAACTGGTCGTATGAAATATTTCGATCTGCTGGATCGGCAACATTCGGACTCATCGTCGCAGATTTGTTAGTTGGTCCGATAGACCCTGCCACTAAGGCCTGCCCACCCCAAGATCTAAGTAATGCATCTTCTGCCGCTTCCTTAGCGAGGGCTGCCCCTTTGCTGTTTATCTCCTTTATAAGTCCCGGGGTCGTGTCAAGACCATAATCCGCCATAGAAATAGCGTTGGCATTAAAAGTATCTGTACTGATGATGTCGGCACCGGCATCAAGATAAGCCTTATGGATTTCTTTTATTGTGTCAGGACGAGTCAGGCACAGAATATCATTACATCCAGAAAGACGCAATGGATGAGATTCAAACCGCTCCCCTCTGAAATCATCTTCGGAGAGAGAATATCTTTGTATCATAGTGCCCATTGCGCCATCGAGCACCAATACCCTATCGTGCAATAAAGCAGAGAATTCTTTTATATCCACAATGTTGTCATTTAGAATTTTATAACCCTCTAATCCATACCTAAATATCCTCAATTTACATAAATGTCAATTGAATTAGAATATCTTTTCAGCAATGCGGGCTATACCGTCACTTATGCCCATCGTATAGAAATGAATACCTGGCACTCCCCTTTCAATCAGTTCATTACACTGCTTTATACACCAATCAATTCCAATTTCCTTAACATCGCTATCACTTTCTGCTTCACGGATCTGAGAAGCAAGTCCCTCAGGGATATCGGTACGGAATACTTTAGGAAGAAGAGTCAGTTGCTGCTTACGATATATTGGTTTTATCCCCGGAATAATCGGCACATTGATGCCTTCGGCTCTGCAACGCTCAACAAAACTGAAGTATTTCTCATTGTCGTAAAACATTTGTGTGATGAGATAATCGGCACCATTATCAACTTTCATTTTCAGATAATGTATATCCGAATCCATGTTAGGAGCCTCTTCATGTTTTTCCGGATAGCACGCCATTCCGTAAGAAAAGGGTGTTTCTATTCCTTGGATCGCCATATCCTCCAGACCTATCCCCATATTGAATAGATTGATCTGTTGCTGAAGATCTGTAGCATGTTCGTGATAGTTTTCCTTATTGGAATCAGATATAAACTCCCTCTTATCATCGCCACGTAATAGCATAAGATTATTGATTCCTAAGAAATTTAGGTCGAGAAGTGCATATTCAGTCTCCTCCTTAGTAAAGCCGCGACAAATTATATGAGGCACCGGAATTAGTCCATATCTATTTTGGATAGCTGCTGCAATAGCTACCGTGCCCGGCCTCTTAACAACACTGACCCTACGATGAGTACCATTAGGAAGTGGTTTGTATACATATTCACTATGATGCGAAGTTATATTGACAAACTGAGGATCGAATCTTTTCAGCCGGTCGATGATATCAAATACCTTATATATACTATTGCCTTTCAATGGTGGCAGTATCTCAAGCGAAAGAAAGGGACTCTTTCTGCTTTCGATGACATCTATAATCTTTTTCATTTTTTACCTGTGTAATTTAAGTTTCGCTTGCTCAACTTAAGGTTTATGGGTTTATAGGGTTATGGGGTTATGGGGTTATATTATTTAATAAATCCATAAATAGGTTGAGATTTAGAGGAGGGGAAGTGAAGCGGCACCTATCAAGGCTGCATTGGCTCCTTCAAGTGAAGAAATCATAAACCTGACCCGATCTCTATAAAGATGAAGGGTATATTTGCCGAAAGCTTCCCTCATTGGATTGATCAGCAGATTTCCAGCTTTAGCCACTCCTCCGAAAAGAATGATTGCCTCAGGGTCGGTGAATGCAGCAAATTCAGCTGCGGCAATTCCAAGACAGTTTCCTGTGAAATCAAACACCTCTTTTGCCAGCGCATCACCTTGCAAAGCAGCCTCGCAAATCATTTTCGAGGTCAAATCTTCATTTTTAATATCTCGTAGTGATGATGGTCTGTCCGATTCTGCCATTAATCTGCGGGCAGTCTCCACTATTCCTCTAGCAGAAGCAACGGTTTCTAAACATCCTTTTCTACCACATCCGCAGATACGGTCTGCGGCAAATGGGAATGTGACGTGGCCAAGTTCTCCGGCAAATCCCCTTGCTCCGCTAAGCAAATGTCCGTTGCAGACTACTCCACCGCCAACTCCGGTGCCGAGAGTGAGTACGATAAAATCGTTCATACCGGCAGCTACGCCATATGCCTTCTCTCCTATTGCAGCAGCATTGGCATCGTTGTTGACTTTAACCGGAAGGCCAAGACGAGCCTCCATAAGATTTGCAAGTGGCACTGGAGGAGGCCATGGAAGGTTTGTGGCGCCTTCTATACTTCCGGTTGTAGCATTAGCACTGGGTGCTCCGATTCCTATTCCTACAATATCTCCTTGTAGGGAATGGCGGTCGATCATTCGGCTGATGCCTTCAGCCAATTGGTCTGCCCAAACGTCGACAGAAGGTGTCTTAGTCGGGAAAGAATCCTTGTCGATAATATAGCCGGTCTTGTCAACAATGGCAAAGACTGTATTGGTTCCGCCAAGGTCAACTCCAACGGTAAAAGGGGGATATAAAGGTCTTGTCTGCATAACTTCACTATCTTTTCTGAAATAAGATGTGAAATTAATAAAAGATTCCGACAATGGCAAGAAGAATGCAATTATTTTTCTTCAATTCTTGCAGAATCTTCAATAGCATAATCATCAAGTCGGTTTTTTATTGCAGAAATGAATCCGTCAATGTCTTCGGGATTAAAGAATACGGGCATTACACTCTTATACCATTTGCGATTGAAATAGATCATGACGCCATCACCTGGAATGATATCTCTCCCTTTGCTATTATAGACCATGGTATAAGAACAATGGTGTTTCGTTTTTCCTTCTTCATTAGTGCGTTCGATAGATTTAATTTCTTTAATTGGATAAGACTTATACAATTTGCCGCTTACCCAACACTTTAAAATGCCATCTTCGGAAATTTCAAAGAAACTTTTCGTGACAATTGATTTATTAGTATATAACATCCACCATACAAACAACAAATAAAAAGTGAGAAATCCTAAAGATACCCAAACATTACCTGATACAACAGACATAAACAGAAAAACGACCAACATGACTGATAACCCTTCAATGGTGTTAGCTCTCATTGCTCTTTCATTAAAGGCGCATATGAAGATTTCATTTTCTTTGTAGTTTGACATAATCTTATTATTATCCGGATGCAAAGTTAATGATTTTTTCAAAAACTAATTAATCTTTTTTTATTGAAATTGCGTTATATCTGCAAAAAATACATAATTATGAATGTTTTGCTCAACATTATTTGGTTTGTGTTCGGAGGGGTGATGGTGGCAATAGAATATCTGTTGTCAAGTATCGCAATGATGATAACTATCGTCGGCATTCCTTTTGGTTTGCAGACTCTTAAATTGGCTAAGGTGGCTTTATGGCCGTTTGGTACAAAGATTACTGACGGATCATGGCCTTCCGGTTGTCTTGCCGGAATCATGAATGTCATCTGGTGGTTTGTAGGAGGAATTCCAATTGCTCTCACTCATCTCTTATGGGGAGTTATATTCTGCATCACGATCGTTGGCATACCCTTCGGAATGCAACACTTCAAACTAATGAAGCTTGCCCTCTTCCCATTCGGCAACAATGTGGAAATGTAGGATTTCAAAATTTTCATTTCAAGTTACGAAAAAAATGCTTAGATTGAATGCTTCATCTTAAATTTTTTTCGTAACTTTGCAAATTATGGACAGACCAGAATTCAGCAAGATTGCGAGCGTATCAATTGACAACTTCAAGTCTATAAAATCTGTTACGCTCTCCGACTGTAGACGCATTAATGTGTTGATAGGCAGACCCAATGTAGGCAAAAGCAATATTTTAGAAGCTTTGGCTTTGTTTGATGTGCCTTATATGATAAACTCTTCAACGAAATCTCTGAAGAATCTCATTCGGATTGAAAACACGGCTGATTTATTTCATAATGGCATCTCCACTTTCCCAGCTGAGATATGTGCGGGTGACAATTCTAATAAAATCGTCCGAGGGTTGAACAATGGAATCTCACTTGAAATGAGAATTCAAGGACAGGAAGCAAAATATTCATTTTCCCCATCCTTAAACATCTCCACAAAGAAAGAACCAACTACCTATCCCAATATACTAACCTATTTCTTCCCAAAACACTTCGTTGCGGAATCCTCAAACATAGGCTTTCTTTTGCCACCTTCTG
>CAYSMP010000062.1:0-19632 GCA_964432215.1 uncultured Sangeribacter sp. | reverse complement strand
TCGAAAAGACAATCGGTGCATTCCCAATGGGGGGTCTGCACCGATTCCTTTTTTTTATGCATAAAAAAAGACAATCGGTGCAAGTATTAAGTTTTGAGTCTTAAACATTAAGTTCTGAGTCTTAAACATTAAGTGCTGAGTTTTAAACATTGAGTTTTGAGTTTTATGATTGATTGGATATATAATATACAGAATGTGATATTTGATTTGGGTGGAGTGGTGATTGATCTGGATAGAGACCGCGCGGTTCGTGCTCTTGAGGAGCTTGGACTCGAAGGTGCCGACGATATGCTCGGACTCTATGGACAGAAAGAACCTTTCTTCGGGCTTGAGACAGGAGAACGCCCGGCAGGAGAGTTTTTCGATATCATGCGCTCAAAAATGAATCCTGGCGTGACCGACATGCAGATCACCGATGCCTTCAATCAGTTTTTAGTAGATCTCCCTGCAAAGCGGCTTGAAATGCTTCGCCGTATGCGGATGGCCGGCTATCGCATCTTCATGCTAAGCAATACGAATCCTGTCATGTTCCATACATGGATCGACCGCGCCTTCCGCCAGGAAGGAGGATCTGTCAATGACTATTTCGATGGTGTGGTAGTGTCCTTCCAGGAACTGACCTGCAAGCCAGACGTGAATATTTTCAAAAATCTCATGAGGCGCTACGGACTCAATCCATCGGAAACCTTGATGCTTGATGATTCAGAAAAAAACTGCAAGGCAGCGGCCGAAGCGGGAGCTCATGCATTCAAGGTAGGTAAGAATGAGAATGATGATATGATGGCGATATGCGGGGCTTTGCTGGAGGCTAAGGGTTGTTAGGTTGTTAGGTTGTGGGGTTGTTAGGTTGTGGGGTCGTGGAGATTTTAGGTTTTTAAGTTTTTAAGCTATGAAGAAGGCGGTAACGATTGGGACATTTGATGGAGTGCATAGGGGGCATCTGCTCGTACTTGACACATTAAAGAGCGAGGCGGCTAAGAGGGGATTGCATCCGGTAGCTATATCCTTTGATCGGCATCCCCTTGAATTGGTGGCGCCGGATCGTGCTCCGGGTAATCTTACAAGCACAGAACGCAAGATAGAACTTTTACGGAGGGAAGGAGTGGAACCCCTTATTCTTCCTTTCAATGAGCAACTGCGAGGGATGCGCGCCTATGAATGGCTCGACTATATCCACCGAAAGTATGATGTCAGGCTCCTTGTGGCAGGGTATGACAACACTTTCGGGAGTGACGGTGTAGACATGAGCATCGCCGACTATAAAGCAATGGGAGAAGCCATAGGAATGGAAGTGCTTTCCGCTCCGGAAGAAGCAGGGGTGAGCAGTAGCGCCGTGAGAAAAGCTGTCAGGAGTGGCGATATCTCTAAAGCTATATCTCTACTTGGTCATAGTCCGGAACTGGAGGGAAACGTGGCTCCCGGCTTCCATGTAGGGCATAAGATAGGGTTTCCTACTGCCAACCTTCAGGTGTCGGCGCGTTCAGTCATGCCGGCTACCGGAGTGTATGCTGTAGCTGCCTTCATAGATAATCACATTGAGGGATATCCTGCAATGGTCAATATAGGATATAGACCTACTTTCGATGGTACAGATAAAGAATCGGCCAATCAGTCAGTAGAAGCGCATATCATCGGCATGGATGATGAACTATATGGAAAGATGATAAGGCTTGAATTTTTAGACCGCTTGAGGGATGAAAAGAAGTTTTCTTCTGTCGAAGAATTGATAGAACAGCTTCGAAAGGATAGGGAGGAAACATTTAAAATATATAATGCATAATTCAATGCAGTTTCCGCAAACATTAAAGGCTGGATTCCGGTGGGAATCCAGCCTTGTTTACTTTTTTGTTACCTTTTGACAAATCGAGGCGGCATGCCCCCCTTCCCATACAGATTACTGCGCGGGAGCTTCTGCAGCGGGAGCGGCAGGAGCGGGAGTCTCGGCGGGAGCAGGTGCGGCTGCAGGAGCAGGTGCTGTAGTAGGCGCAGGAGCAGGTGCTGTAGTAGCTGCCGGAGCAGGAGCCATACCTGAACGAGTCACCGGAGCCTTTATCGCGAATGAAGCACAGATGCTGATCACACAAATGAAGATAGCAAGACTCCAGGTCGCCTTCTCGATGAAGTCGGTAGTCTTACGATAACCCATATACTGGTTGCCCTGGCTATAGTCAGAAGCAAGGCCGCCTCCCTTTGATTTTTGAATAAGGACAGCGCCGATAAGCAGCAAAGCTGCAATCACGATTAGAATGCTGAGAAAGATGTACATGTTATGAAGTTTGTTTTAGGACGGAGAAGACCTTACGGTCAAATCCGCATAGATTTATATTTACATGATGAATATTTACACACTTATAGCGACTCCAAAGAAATGACTTTCTTAAGGAATCGTATTTGGTCTGCAAAGTAAATACTTTTTTCTGGATTATTCAAACTTATTTCGGTAATAATTTCCAAAGCACGGGAATAATTGCCATTTTTTATCATAATTTTGGCAAAACTCTCAGTAAGGGAAGGTTTTTCGGCCTCTTTTGGATCCTTTTTAGGCTTACCGCGCATCACGGGGTTCTGGTTAAGAAAAGCATCGATCGCCCCGAGAGTTGCATCAGCGGGAATATCCTTAAGCTCATCATCGGGCATCTCCTTCTCAAGCATAGCAGCATAGTCTGCGACCGGAGCAGGAGCAATGGGAACTGCCGGCTGACTCTCCGACTCTTTATCAGCAGAGCCAAACTTTTCAAGAAAAGAGTCTATAGTGTCTGCTGTGGAGAGGGTAGGAAGATCGGAAGTACCGTAAAAATCCTGGAAATCCTCAGAAGCATCCCCAAGAATGGCTCGCAAGGCATCCGGATCGCCAATGCAAGCAGCAATCCTGCGTCTATGCAGGCGCAGGCGCTCGGGATCACGTTCTACGGCCAGCGCCTCAATATCTGGAATCACATAGTATGGGAAACGATTTATCATAATCCAATCAGTTACCAGTTGCCAAGAGTAGCGTTGAAAATCAGTTCTACCAACTCATCGCATATTTCCTCACACAGACCGTCCTGAACATCGGTAAGCATATAAGAGCTATCAAACTGCCGATAGGCAGAAAAAGTCTGATCAACGTCGTTGGCTGAGTTAATATGATCGGTATATTTCACCTTGACCGTAATTGTGAGGCG
Organism: uncultured Sangeribacter sp.; assembly: GCA_964432215.1. GTDB lineage: Bacteria > Bacteroidota > Bacteroidia > Bacteroidales > Muribaculaceae > Lepagella. The sequence continues at coordinate 16,468 of CAYSMP010000062.1, read as the reverse complement.
AGTCTCAGTAGCATATGCATCAGTTCCGACAGCCTGTGGAGAGAGAGAATAGCCTGTGATCTCGCCGGTCATCTCAAGGTCGGACGTGCCGGAAACCTCCTGCAGACGAGTCTGGCGCGTAACGGTATTGAGAAGCTTATTCTCAAATGTCTGCTGAAGTGGAGCATATACGAGAGCAGCACGAATCGGAAACTCCCCAATGTGTATGGTCTTATAGATATCGTAGTTGAGTGCCGAACCATTGAACTTATAGCTAATAGTGCATCCTGCCAACAGGATAGCCGCCGACACAACACAAATGATATATGAAAGAAAACGTCGCATTTAGGTAAAACTGAATAATGGAGAGATACAGTCAGGAAATGCCGAGATCCTGCATTTTCCGATATAGAGTGCGCAGAGAAATCTGAAGCTCCTCAGCCGCCTGCTTCTTATTGCCGTCATGTCGAGCAAGAGTCTCTTCGATCACCCTCCTCTCCGATAGATCAAGTGGATTACCGGAGAAGTCATCAGCTACATGGTCGGGTGCCATGAGGGCTCTCACATCGTGGACACCACTACGGTCAGACTCGGATGTGTTCCCTTTTAACTGCTGCTTCAGGTGCTCGATCTCATCACGCATGGAGAAGAGCATCTGGAAGATCATCTTACGTTCCAATTCTGATGAATCGTCGGAAGGAGCAATCATGGGTGTAGATTGCGGATCCCGATTCATCGGCAACGCCTCAAGCAACTGGCGGCGTGATATTTCCGAACCAGCCTCAAAGAGCGCAAGCTGATCTATTATATTTTTCAACTGCCGCACATTGCCGGGCCAGTTATAGAGCATCATGGCGCGTTTTGCCTCTTCGCTGAAAGAAATCGGCTTAGTCATATATTTTTCAGCGAAATCAGCTGCGAACTTGCGGGCCAACAGTATTATGTCTTCCCCTCTTTCTTGAAGCGGGGGGACATTTATCACTACCGTGGAGAGACGATAGTAGAGATCTTCGCGGAAGCGACCTTCGGCGACTGCCTTTATCAGATCGACATTAGTAGCCGCCACGACACGGATGTCGGTAGTCTGGACCGTACTACTACCGACCTTCAGAAACTCACCGGTCTCCAGCACACGAAGCAAGCGCGCTTGAGTGGTCAATGGGAGCTCCGCTACCTCATCAAGAAATATAGTGCCCCCGTCGGCCTCTTCGAAATAGCCTTTACGGGCGGATACGGCCCCAGTGAAAGACCCCTTCTCATGACCGAAAAGCTCACTATCGATAGTGCCTTCCGGAATGGCACCGCAATTGACTGCAATATATTTCTTATGCTTTCGGGCACCAAACTGATGAATAATCTTTGGGAAAAACTCCTTTCCTGAACCGGAAGGCCCGGTCACGAGCACCGACAAGTCAATAGGGGCGACTGTCACCGCCCTTTTGATAGCCTCAATAAGTGCGGGAGAATCGCCTATTATCGACAAACGCTGCTTTACACGCAGTATCTCTTCCGGAATTTCAGTTTTCGTCGGCATCTTTCTGATCAATGACAACCACAGCCGTCGCCGCAGCCACAGCCTTCCTTATCACCACCATCTTTGGAGCAACCACAGGAATCATCGCATCCTCCATGATGAGAGCAGCCGCAACCGCATGCATGCTTAGGATGGAGTTCCTCTTCAGTAGCATCACGGACCTCTATGATTTCACCTTCAAAATCTACGGTCTTTCCTGCGAACGGATGGTTGAAGTCCATTTCCACAAATTCAGGAGTGACCTTTACCACGCGGCCGCTGATGATGTCGCCAGTATTGGTCATCATATCAAGCACACCACCTTCCTTAACCTCCACAGCCATCTTACCATCACGCATGAAGGCCTCTACAGGCACCTGTTGCACGTATTCATCCATGCGCTGTCCGAATGCAACTTCAGGAGGAAGCGTAACAGAAAAACGGTCTCCCTTTCCAAGACCTTTGATCGTAGCAACAAGACCGGGAATGACTTCCTGGCTAACACCATACACCATTACATCTGGAGCAGAGGGTTTTGCTTCAAAAAGGATTTCACCGCTATCGGCATCCTTGAGAGTATATGCGAAGGCTACAAATTTGCCATCGTCGATTATTTCTTTATTATTTTCCATTTTTATCTTTATTATTCTTTTAATATAATAACATCTATAAATTTTAAAGATTTATAAATTTGACAAGTTTTATAAATTTTATAAGATTTATAAGTTTTATAGATGGTCGGCTTCGGCTGGAACCTCGTCAGGGTCGGCTTCGGCCGGAGTTTCATCTGGGTCCTCTTCGGCGGGGAGGTCGTCGGGGTCTTCTTCAGCCGGGATGTCGTCGGGATCCTCTTCGGCAGGAATGTCATCCGGATCTTCTTCTACAGTGACAGTAAGTGACTCCTCGGCTACAGAGTCTTCCGGCTCTACGGCAGCCTCACTACCCTCGTCATCATCAGGGTGCTTAAGTTCATATTGCTCATGGATCTGACGGACGTCGAAATAGAATCCTTTCTGCACCTTGTCACGCAAACGGCGCAGGGTCTCCTCTTCCGGCTCCACCATCAGATAGTCATACCCTGGCTCTATGAAGTCGGCGTCTACAGCATGATACCCCATTAGCTGCACCATATCGTATTCATGGGCCGGATAGATCACAAACCAAGCGTTTTCCTCATTCTCACCTGTGCCTGTACTCTTAATCGCGCCTAAAAGATGCTCCAGTCGATACTCCCAGATTTTGGCACTCATATCTTTCCTGCGCTCTTTTAATACGTGAACAAGGAAAGACATCTGGCGCAAATCGAAAGGATTGTCAAGAAGGGTGAGCTCAGCATACTTTCGGATAGTATCAATTTCCTCTTTGGTGTGAGAAGTCTTGTTGCGGTAGCTGTCAGTCACGCTCGAATAAGGAGATTCCCTGTAAGGGTCGTAATCTTCCTGAAACATATATCCGAGATATAGATGTCGAAATTCATCGGCCGTCATAGTAGTGTCGTTGCGGTTGAACTTCTTCATCAGTTTCGGGAAATACATCGGATTAGCAGGATCGAGGGTCGCCACCCGAATAGCCTCCAAGTCGGGACGCACTACGGTGACTTGCCGCTTAGACGACTTCTTAGGCTTCACCTGCGGGCTTTGGGAATCAGGATTTACGTCGGCTGCCGTTAGAGCCCAGTTAGAACCTCTGGATGCTCCGGACGATGTCCTACGCCTGCTGGAAGAGTTCTTCCGGCTTGACGAACGTCGTTTTTTAGAAGATCCTGTGGATTTCTTAGTGGTAGACCCCGAACTCTTCCGCCCGGTACTTTTCTTAGAAGAAGACTTCGAGGATGAAGATTTCTTCTTTGTGGTGGCAGTAGTCTTAGCCTTTGTTGTCTTCTTTCTGGCCGCTCCTGCATCGAGCGGGACGGCAATAGCCATTACGAGCATCATGACGAGCATACAAAGCAACGCCCTCCAACCCTTACGGCTGAAGCGGGCGTAGCGATGTGTTGAGTCAAGTGCGTTATATGATGTAATTTTCGGGTGCGTCATATCAGATACCTGGAGCGATTACAAAATATACCTCCTATATTAGTAAACGAGGAATTATCAATTTTGTTGTTCGGCAGGAGACTCCCTTTTCTTAATTTCAGGATATTCAATCCTGGAATGATAGATAGTGGCAAGACGCTTCTTGAATGTATCCTTTATGACATTTATGTCGCGGAAGTTGATGGGCGACTCGTTATAAAGACCATCTGCCATCTGGGAATCTATTATTTTGTCGACGAGCGCATTGATCGACTGCGGACTATAGTCTTTCAAAGATCTGGAGGCCGCTTCAATAGCATCAGCCATCATAAGAATAGTAGTCTCCTTACTCTGGGGATTCGGGCCCGGATACTCGAAGCGTGACTTATCGACAACTCCATCATCGCTTTCGTTGACGGCGGTATTATAGAAATACTTAGTGACTCCCTTGCCATGATGCTCAGAGATGAAATCTTTAATCACCTGCGGAAGTTTCTCGCGTGAAGCAATAGACAGGCCATCGGTCACATGGCTGATAATCTTGCGGGCGCTTGTCTCCGGATCAAGTCCGGCATGAGGATTGACGCCATGCTGATTTTCAGTAAAGAAAATCGGCGATTCACTTTTCCCTATGTCATGATAGAGGGCCCCGGTGCGGACAAGAGTGGTATTTGCCCCGATGGCGCGGGCAGCCTCGGCTGCAAGAGTCGACACCTGCATGGAGTGTTGGAATGTACCCGGAGCCACTTCCGCCATATTACGCAAAATGGGGCTATTGATATCACTGAGCTCAACAAGAGTTACGGTTGACGTGAATCCGAAGATCTTCTCGACAACAAGAATAAGAAGATAAGCAAACGAAAGCAGGACGCAGTTGATGCCGAATACACCTACCATCCTCAAAGAAAACGATGTCACAGTCCCTTCGGAGAGCGTCAGCATCATTGCATAGCACAAAATGTAGAGCCCGAATGTAATCAAGGCTGTACGTAGAAGTTGACTACGGCGCGAGAGATGGTGGATACAGAGAGTTGCACTGATGCCGACCACAAACTGAATGACCACGAACTGGAACTGAAAAGGAGCTGCCAGTGCCGTCATCAGTATGCAGACTATGTGGGAGAAAATTGCTGTGCGTGCGTCAGTGAAGACAGTGATAATGATGGGGACACCGGCAAAGGGAATAAGGTAGAGACCGTTGTTGAAAACATCTGCAGACTCTATCGCTATGACCACGAAAAAAGTAATCAGAGAGACAATGAAAGTCACCTTCTTGAAATCTTCGAAAATATCCGGACGATAGACTGCAAGGAACAAGTACAAAAGGGTGAAAAGAATGACTATGTAGATTGCCTGTGCAGTGGTGAAGAACTTCTTGGAAAGGGTCTTCGACTCAGTTTTATCGAGCATATCGATATAATTGTTGAGATTTGTGAAAATCTGGGCGTCGATAATATCGCCACGATCTACGATACGCTGTCCTTTCTTGATGACACCGAGTGCCGAATTGACGTTAAGATATTCCTGATCGCGAAAGCGACTGTCGGAAGCAGAATCAATCACGATATTGGGAACAAGGCTTGCATTCAAGGCCTTAGCCACATCTGCACTAAGGCGCCCCTCATTTTTCTGAGCCAACTTTGCAGCCACATAGGCAGAGTCTACGGCCTTATATGCCATACTGGGAGACATCATGGAGGATGCATCGATCACTTTTACTGCATTAGCATTCTCCGACTCATCACTGACACGCAGCTGAGAGTTAGAAAAGGAGTGGATCCGATCATACAGTTCGGCACTGACCACTCCCCTACGGTAGACATCTGCCAATTTTTTTCCAAGGAAAACAGCGTCTGCCGCATCGACATAGTTACCGATAATCTTTACGAAACGATCGACATTTCTTGCCGAAGCTCTCGTGTCTCTAATGACGAATGGGATGAAAGCCCGGTCAATACTGTCGCGCATAAGCTGGGCCGACACCGAATCGCGCATTATAGGGGTGTCGAATTCTGCAGTAAGCAATGGGTAGCGCCAAGGCTGATTGAGTTCGTAGCTGAAATTCTGATGATCGCTCTTCATAAGGAGCAACAGCACGATTACAGATGCAATAAGGGCTACTACGACCTTCAGAATTGTGGCATTTGAAATAATGTCGGAAACTTTCATAATCTTGACTTTATTATGTTGCGGGCATGAGCAGTGACGCAATTTGTGAGCCATTTCTCTTCAGGCGCCACACATTTTACCGTAATAATCTCCACGAGATCGCCGCTTTCAAGCGAGTGGCCGGGATCGACGAGCCGATGGTCGATCTTACCCCCAATACAATGGTCGCCCAGATACTCCCCTACAGCATAAGCCATGTCAAGCACTGTAGCGCCGGAAGGGAGGCTAATGAGATCCCCCTCAGGGGTGAACACATATATCTGTTTTGCAAATATATTAAACCGCAAAGTATCGAGAAAATCCACGGCATTCGGCTCCGGATTTGCGAGAATTTCCTTGACAGAATTCACAAGGTGGTCAAGGCGTTCGGTATCTGTCTGGACTCCATCTTTATATTTCCAATGGGCAGCATATCCGAGTTCGGCAATATCGTCCATCTTGCGGCTTCGAATCTGGACCTCAGTCCAACGTCCGGACCCTCGACGGAGAGTAATGTGCAAAGCACGATAGCCATTGTCTTTTGGGGTGCGGAGCCAATCGCGCGTCCTATCCGGATGCAGCTCGCGTCCCTCAGCAATAATATCGGCAATGCGACGTGCAAGAGGCTCCTCCAAGGCATCATCGTCGTTCTCATATATGACCCTGACGGCATAGACATCGAAGACCTCTTCGAAAGGAATACCCTTCTTCTGCATCTTGCGGAAAATAGAGTATACGCTTTTGACCCGAGCCTTTATCTCGCAGTCGATACCTTCATAGGCCAGACGGCTACGGAGTGGCTCCACGAAAGAATCAACGATACGCTGGCGTTCGTCGACGCTCTGCTCAAGCTTATGACACACCATCTCGTAGCTTTCGGGATCCTCGCAGCGGAAAGCAAGATCTTCAAACTCACTCTTCATCATGAAAAGGCCAAGACGCTCGGCGAGGGGAGCATATACATAGAGCGACTCGCGGGCGACTCGGCGGCGACGCTCAGGGCGCTGCGTGGATATGTTGCGGAGATTATGCATGCGGTCGGCCATCTTCACAAGAATGACCCTTACGTCGGTACTCATAGACATCATCATGTCGCGAAGTTTCAGAGCTTGTGTCTCTGCTGCATGGCCGAATATACCTCCGGAGAGCTTATTAATTCCACCGACGATGGACGATATCTGAGGTCCGAAATTAGCCTCAATGTCGGCGATGTTCCTATCTGAATGCTCCACAATATCATGAAGCAGGGCACATATTATGGTAGTGGAACCAAGTCCGAGCTCCCGGCTACATATCAAAGCGACGGCAAGGGCATGAAGAATATAGGGGCTGCCGTCGTTGCGACGGCAGCCCTGATGGGCCACGCGGGCAAAGCGAAACGCTTTGCCCACGAGTTCCACCTTGCGACGATGGCGGCTCTCGACATATGACCGGAGCAGCTCATCGTAGGCAAGGTCTATTGTTCGTTCTTCTTCCGGGCTAAAAGCCCTTGAAGGTGATTCATTCATGACATATGGCACTATATCAACGGATGACAAACTTCTTGCCGGCGCGGATATATATACCCTTACCGAGAGCGTTCATATCTTCTACCGAAGCTGCACGCATCACGAGACGGCCAGTGAGATCGTAGACATCAGCTTCCTTCACTTCTTCGGCCTGGATGCCGTCGACAGCAGCGGAAATATGGCCAGATACGGCTGCATTAATGTATTCGCCAGTATTGGCGTCGATCAGCATAAGGCAGACCTTGGTATTGTTTACATCGGCTATGCCGTAAGGGAGGTTGAAATCAAAAGTGAAAGAGATGTCCTCTCCGGCCCTTATTTCAGAGGGGATATAGCCACCCTTGCCATTGAAGCCGGAGTATGCACCGGCAGACTCTATTGCACTCGTGCCACGTACGATATCTTCATAGAGCCAAAGTACACTTTGCTTGGCGTAGGTGCCACCTTTACCCCATTCTCCGAGACCAGGAGCATCGGTATTGAACATTCCATTGGTCTGAACACCATAGACTCCATCTTCCATGATCACACCGAAGACATTGATATTTGCACCATGAAGGTTGATAGCAGGCTTCACCTCAGCATTGACTGACACCGTACGGGAAACCTCATCTATCTCAGCTGAAACAATGTCAATATCGGCAATAGTCATTTCGATGAGAGCCTCTTCAGCCTGCTGCAGCCATGTCAATCCGTCGGGAGAAGTAAATCCATAGTCTTTACCATCAGAATACATTGGAGAGCATGGCAAACCACGATTGATATTTCCTGTAGGAGCACCGGGATGTCCAAGGAAAGCCGAGTAAGCACTCTGTTCTGCACCCCCCATTTTGTCGCCCTGATAGCTATGGATAGCCATAGGGATAAATGTATCGCCAAACATATCTTGCAAGTATTCTATGCCAAGAATTCCCTGTGGGCAGAACTGACAACCTGTACCTGTCATTTCCTCAAGAACGATACGCTTGGTGGTATCGAAGAGAAGATTGCTTATATCGTGGTTGACAGTAATCGACTCTTCGCCGGAAGAGAAAGATATCACAAAAGAATTAACCTCACCCTTTTCAAGCGCAACAGGAGTGTCGAAAACGAAAGCACTTGTCTCGCCCTTTTTCATTACCTCCTCAGAAGACACCACACCAAGTTTATTGCCTTCAGAGTCGGAAAGAGTGATTTCGTAGCCTTCTATACCGGCTTCCTTCATCACTATAAAGCGTCCACGAATCTTCACATCATCTTCATCAACCAATGATTTCTCTGTATCAACGCTAATTACAGCCATAACATCACGACTCACGACTACGTCATCGACAAAAATTACAGACTGGTTCTGATTATCGTTGACGAAAGCGATATAGATGTATTTACCGGCATATGCTGAAAGATCTACGGTATTATTTGTCCAATCGTCGGCAAGCACTTCCTCTTTAGCCCCGGGAGTCTGCTTCTGATTATAGACGAGATCACCATTGTAGCGGATCTTATTTACTACATTTTCGGTCAGAATCGTCACAATGTCTTCAGTAGCCCATACATACACTTTCAGCACGTCGTTCTTGTTATTTCGGTAGCTCTGCGACTTGAAAGTAAGAGTAGCCTTGTCATCAGGGATGTAAAGTTGAGGAGTGACCATCCAGTCATCGGACTTACCTGCAGGATCGTAGCATGAGTGAGAAGCGGCAGCATAGTTGAACTCAGTCACATCATCATCGTAGATCGGAATCCAAGGACGATCGTCAGCATTGAAGTCAAGAGCAAGCATTTCGTCAGTAGGATTATTATGGTCTCCTTCATAGAGCATCATGCCATTGACACCATTAGAGAAGTTTTCGCTGAAAATAGTGTTGGAAGATGGATCTATTTCAGGCACGTAACTACCATGATAAGTGATAGAGAATGCCTCATTGCCACCATCTCCGGAAAGATCAGCAACTGTACCAGCACCAAAATCGATACGATAGTCGGAGCCTTCAGCAAGGCGTTGCTCGCTCACAGGATAGATCATCACGCTATTGCCGCTGACAGAAGCACTAAGAGGGTAGAGGAATTCTTCAACGCCATCTTTTATCTGGACAAGACGGATTTCGGGATTCTCACCGGCACTAAGAAGAGCATTGAATGTCACGACAACTGGATTTGTAGTGAAATTGATACGTGCAACACTTGCGCCATTTTCAGGGGCTATAGACACCGGTTTAACAGGGCCGGCCTCACGTCCGCGGTAACGGACTGTGATTTCCTTATTTGTACGTTCGGGATCACCAGCAATGCACATTGAGGCAGCCGGAATCTTCACAGTATATGATTTTTGAGGCTCAAGAGTGTAATTTCTGAAGATAACCTCCACTCTTCTATTATTATCAGCCTGAACAGCAAAATTGATAGAATTGCGCACCACGTTGCCATCAGCATCAAGAATCTGCACGCAATTCTTTTCTCCGGTCACATCAACGGGGCGCCCCATATCGAGAACTATCTTCTGCAACATCGAGAATTCAGCACCATCAAGAGGAGAAACCTTGTAGTCGCCAAGAAGATCTACATCATTACATATTTCAGCCATCGGGCGTGGAAGAGTGATGATGTATGCAAAGCCCTGAGCATAATCGCTGGCAAGAAGAGTCATGTTATCATCAGATACTGATTCCAATGTTCCGGAAAGTCCGAGATCATCTTTTGTGATGTCATTGATCCAATCTATTCCATAAAGTTGTTTCAGAACAGATTTCCAGTCGTACCAATAATTACCTACTTTCGCACTCCAGTTGCGGATTGGAGTTCCGGTAGGAGTAGAGCCGTAGACAACACCGTCAGAACCGGTAGCCCATACGCCGAATCCATCACCATCATTGTGGAGCGTAATGTTTTCGGGATCAGAGACGGGGCAAGTGAAAGGGACTGAAGCTTCAGAGGCGGTCATACACAAACCGCCGATAATCGCTCCATCAGCCGAAAGCTCGCATTCGCCGGTTCCCAATATATTTTCATTGAGTGGGTATAGGCGTCCATTTTCAAATTTCATACCAAGCGGAATCCACTTAGCCTCATCACGAAGATAAATGAAATCCCAAGAAGCTTCGGGGAAAGCAAAATCCACAGTGCCGAGAAGGACATTAGCGTCTGGAGTGATACCTGTAATACGCACATTCAATTCGGCATCTGTCCATTCTGCAGGATCACCACCCTGTTCTATCATATCGATATATCGAGGATTGGAAGTGATCATGCCGGGAAGCTGAATAAGCTTAAGGGTCTCAAGATCCCATAAACATGGAGTTTCCATGAAAAGGTCGATGCTCACCCGCCCTACTGCATACTTACCATCAGGAGTGACATTCGAGACAGTGCCTCCATTGTTTCCTCTTGGGACCTGGAGCTGTGCCCACCCTGAATCTTTTTTCCATACCGCAGGGTAACCGTTGTAGTTACCGCCCACAGTGTTTCCGTCGTTGCTCACACATGTTGCGCCTATAGGGGTTTGCAGAAGACCTTCCCTCTCACTGAAAAGCTCGATATTCTCACCGGTGTCAGTGTTTACGAGTCTCGGATAAGCCATGTACATACTATTGCTGGGATTAACAGCATCGCCGACCGCCCATTGGCCATTGGGAGACATTGCATTCAGAGAGCCGCCATAAAGGGGCTGCACTGTCAAAATACGTGGGGCATCTTCAGCGGCAACAGATAAAGAAACTGCCGCAAATAGGCCCGTCATTATAGACTTAATTTTAAAAATCTGCTTCATTTATGATAGTTTAGTTGTTGAGTTATTGGTTGTTGAGTTGTTGGGTTGTTTAGGGTTTGGGGTTGAGAGGTTAAATATTTTAATTATTTTAGTTCCGGAGAGGAGTTTCACGTCCTCTCCGGATAGTTTTTTGGTAATGGGAATTGTCAAATTGACAACTTGAAATTCAATTATTTAACTACGATCTTCTTGCCGTTGACAACATAGATGCCCTTTGTAAGGGTCTTGACAGCGTCGGCAGAGGCATTGTGGAGCACTAAGCGACCCTGCATATCGTAAACGTCCACGTTGGCAACCTCAGCGACAGCCGCTACGCCTGAGCCAGAAGGATCTACTGTATAAGCAAGACGGATCTCAGGATTGCAGATACCCTGGGCACCCTCTGACATGAAGAATGCCTCGTCACAAATAGTGCGTGCCGGGATAACAACGACATATTCGCCAGCTTCAGTGATAGCAGCCTGGAGATCTACGTTGATCAGCAACTCGTCTTCAAATGACCAGTTGACAGAAGCAGTTATCAAAGATTCACCTTCAGTTGCGTCAGCTTTATATACATATGCCACATCATTCATAGTGTTAACCACTTCAGGGAACCAGAGTGAGATATGGCTGAGTTCGTTGACAATTGAGCCAACTGCCGGAGCAACCTCAGTGTAGTTGAACACTTCCTGCTCTGCCGGATCAATGCCGGGCTCGTCGGAACCTTCTACAGAATAATAGAGACGATACTCGGGATTGCAGAGACCTTCAGCACCTTCACTGTAATAAAAATCACCATTGATGATATTATGAGCGGGAACCACAACTTCATACTTACCAGTAACCGTAACAGGATTTTCCAATTCAATGACTACAAGATTAGGCTCCATGTAGTCCATACGTGCAATACCGGTAGTGACAAGAGTGCGGGCAACACTATAAACACTTACTTCGAAATTATCAAGATCATTGATCAAAGTCACATCTTCGCCAAATCGCATAAGAATCTGATCAAGTGATTTAACAACAGCTCCGTTTTCAGGATCTATGCTTATGTATTTGAGAGCCTCCTGAGGATCGACTGCAGGTTCTCCACCAACTGTGTAGCTGAGACGGAATTCCGGATTACATATACCTTCCTTGCCATCGCTCATAGAGAACTCGTTGTTGCAGAGTGTGCGAGCAGGTATCACTACTTCGTAAGTTCCGGCCTCTGTGATCGGATCTACAAGCTTCACATAAACTACATCAAACACAAATGAATCCCAATCATAATCAGCTACACCCGTAGTGACAAGGTTCTGATTTGCATCATACACCTTCACGTCACATCCATTAAAAGAAACTTCTTCCGGGAAAGAAAGCTTTATCTCTGCAAGAGATACGACAGTTGATCCATTTTCAGGATCTACAGAAATATAGTTGAATACCTCCTGCTCAGTCGGATCTACAACTGGATCATCGGGAGTATCGTCTGCATTTCCCGTGATCTGGAAGCCTGAGTAAAGGCTACGGCTATTTACTGCAGTAAACTGATCTCCAAATACGAAGCATCCTGGGCTAAAATAAATGGTATATGAACCCTCAGCCACGAGATCTATGGGAGAAGTATTCCAAGAATCATCCATCCATTTTGTGAAGCGGAATTCTGTGGCGGCTGCATCTTCTTCACCTTCCGGTTGATTATATACGAGCATACCGATATTTTCACCGAGTAAATTCTGCACGTATGCTTCTCCTACCCATGACCAAGTCATGGGCTCACCACTTTCAGACTTCACTACAACTTCAGTAAGGCGGTCGAGGCTCTCGCCCTTTGCAGGGGAAACCACAACAATACCTTTGGCGCCAAGATCACATTGCCAATCAGCAATGAAGCAAGACTCAGTCTCTTCACCGAAATCACCTTTTAACTGACGGCCATCCAAATCGCGTACATAGATGGCAATAGAAAGAGCTGCATCCACAGTCTTCACATAGGAGTCGTCGGAAAGATCGAGAGTCCAAACTGTCTTGTCTTCATTGGATGAAAGACAAGAAGAATCATAAACGTTGTTGCCATTTTGGCCAAGTGGAGTCAGAGCTTTATAGACATTAACCGGCCCGGAGAACGCATAAGTGAAAATAGCCTGAGAGGGTTCGGTGATAGTCACTGTGCCGGGAGCAGGAGTAATGCTCAAAAGTTCGATATCGGAATACTTATATCCTTCCACCCTGCCTGTGAACGTATATTTCTCTCTGGACACCACAGGCGTCATACCTGCATCAGTGTAATCGTTAATGCCATTATAAAGCACAAACTCAGCTGTGTACTGATGACCTTCATAGAACTTGTAGTCACCTGCCACTTCCCAAGTAATGGGGGATGAATCACCGAGTGTACGCTCGGTAGTCATGTTGTTGGAAAAAATAACACCTTCACCTGTAGTATCATCAAATACCTGCAGAGAAACAAAACCGATGGCATCATTGTGGTTGGTATTTATAGTGACCACTTGATTGCTCCAAAGGGCTTGTGCCTCTGAGAAGTCGGGAGAAACGGAAAGCACCTTGAAGTCGTCGAACATAGCACCTGCAAGTTCCGGCACTTCCACAGTATATGGAGTTTCAATCTTGTCGCTCAATTCGCCCTCAGCATTCTTGAGCATACCCTCAGGAAACAGAAGGATGTATTCACCGTTTCCTTTGAAATCGGAAAAGTTAAAAGTGTAGGTAAACTCACCGGGAGCCCAACTTGGATCATAGATACAGCTGACGGCGGAAACTTCATAACCATCTTCATCAATCCATTTAGGCATCACATCAGTGTTGACGACGCCAGGGACATCAGTAATGAATCTGGTTGCCTCAAGCTGATATGCCTGAGTGACTTCGATGATGGGGTTCGGCTGCTGGATAGCCGGAGCCCAGACGAATGCAGAAGCATCGGCAACCGTTGCGGCTGCAGCTGCGACTACAAGTAAATGTCTAATTTTCATAGGCGGGTATTATTAATTATTAATTCTATGTAGCAATCCCAAATGTTAATGTATAATTATTTGTCACTAAACATTTACTTGACGATGACTTTTCGACCGTTTTGGATGTAGATGCCTTTGGAGGGGACAGCTACACGACGACCGGTGAGGTCATAAAAAACATTGTCACTTTCAGAAATATGAATAGCATCCACACCCGAAGAAGCGGATTTATATCTGACAAATATATCTGAGCCATGGTCGAGACCATCAGCACACATAAGGCCACCAAAAGTAACATTAATCTCCGATTCCGGATCTGCATTGATGACCGGAGCTGTCAGATTGTAGAGCATAGCCTCCGCAGAATCCTCAGATACTCTAAGATCGCTGTAAGGTACAGAAATCTTAGCAGCTTCTCCATCCTTCACATAAGAGAAGTCAACGGAATCGAATATTATCTTCTGGCCGTTAAGCACCCAAATTTCCATTTCTTCACCGCTATTAAGCACACTGCCAGCAGCAGGAATCCAGTCTGCTGCCAAGCTATAGACGACACTCTTTAGATTGTAGCTGAAGCCAAAAGAATATGGGCTTGAGGCATATCCTGTCAGGACATATTGACCGTCGGCTCCCTTTATACCGGTAATCTTAAGGTCGATATATTTTTGAGCAGGAAGTCCCGGAATCATCTCCTCGGGGAAACGAGTGACACCCTGAAGATTTACCGACACAGTCTTACCATCGACAGAGACCGGAGGATTCTCAAAATACATTCCTGCGTCAATATTGTCTCTATCACCATAAGTAAGCTCAGCGACTGGATGACAGTTAGGATCGAGATCACCGCTAAAGACGAGGCTTACAATTCCTTCTTCGCTTCCCGGGAGATAATATGTCATGAAATCTGCAACGCCACCGGTAGGAGTACCACTTTCCCAGACAAGTTCCAATGGCTTTGCAGCCATTGTATATTTCAACACAACTTTTCCGAGGCCATCGCCTAAATCAGGACGATTGCTTGCATTGTTGGCATCGCGGACACCTGTGAGAGTAAGAGTCAAGACATCTCCTGCATTTATTTTTCCCTCCCTATACCATTGGCGAAGAGTGTTAAACCAGTTAATTGAAATGCTGGAGTCTGAAATAGTGGGGGTAATTTCTGCAGAAACCTCATTGACAGAGAGAATACATTTTGAACACTTTACAGGAATATTGAAAACCAGAGACGCACTATAATTAGAACTTAGTGACATCGGAGTATCATCAACTTTTGGGAAGGTATTGGAGAGTTCTACAGGTTCATTACCAACTGTGATTCGGAATGTCCCGCCATCGAGAGGGAACGAGTTGTAGAAATACAATATTTGTCCCGCTTCAACTTGATACATGCGCACTTTCTCACCGGATGCGCCGTAATAACTCTTTAATGCTTCCATGGGATTCTCATGAGCTGCGTCTTCATAAGGGGCAATATCGCTTCCTGAGCTATAGCAACGTATAAGACCGGTTTCAGTCGCAGTGTAAACGCCCTGGACCGCAACCATTGCATTGTATTCATATACTACATCAGACTGCAAGTCACCCAAATCCTGTGTCTCTGCCGCATTCATTGAAGCAGAAGCTGTGCATATTACTGAGCAAGCAAGTAGATATTTCAGATTCATAAATACTCTATTATAGGTTTAAAATTGAATTATTCATCGGCATTTCCTTTAGACAAAATGCATTTTCTCCATAAGGGTTTAGCCTAACAATTTTACAAAAGTATAAAAATTATTTTGAATTTCGAAGAAATTTAATGTTAAAAAAACAAAATAAAAAAGGGAAGGCCGCAGCAGCGAACTTCCCTTTCATAAAATAAGCAGGTATGTTTTATTATTTTATGGGGCGAATCAAAGTATTGAACATTAAACAATGAACAATAAGAGGATAAGATTTAGAGGCGAGCTTTTTCGCGCTCTATGTATGAGTCGAGGGAGAGACCGTTGCCGAGAGAGAACTGTGGGTAATCCTTTTTGATGATCTCATAGCACTTGAGGGCATCACCAAATTTCTTCTGCTCGTCATAGACAACAGCCTGCTTGAGGAGTGCACGAGGAGCAATCTGTGGATTTCCTTTGCCTTTGTCGACTGCATGCTTAAAAGCAGAAAGGGCTTCGTCGTATTTCTTAAGGTTTACGTAGCAGTCACCAAGAAGAATCTGGGCATTTGCATCAAGCACCTTATCTTTTGAGCTGAACTTATTGAGATATTTAGCAGCTTCTTCATATTTGCCGGAGTTGTAAAGAGTTTGAGCTGCCGAAAGGGAAGCTAGTTTGCCAGCAGCAGTGCTGCCATATTCATCCGCCACCTTCTTATATTGAGCTGCAGAGATGGAGTCGTTGCCCATAGCGGAGAGTTCCACCTTATTGTAGGCTTCCATAGCCTTGTTATTGTTGGGGATCTTATAGAGGTAGAGCCATGCGAAAGTGAGACAGGCCACTACAAGGATTGCGCCCATGGCGATACCCATTGCCTTTTTGTTAGTCTCTATACTACGACCGAGGTCTGTCAGCCTGTTGTTTATGTTTTCGAGCTGATCAGGCTGCTCGGGTGTCTGGTTGCTTGATGCCATTTCT
>CAYSMP010000061.1:0-19666 GCA_964432215.1 uncultured Sangeribacter sp. | reverse complement strand
ATGCAAAAGATTTGTTAAAATGAAATAAAATTCATATCTTTGGAGTCTGAAAACGGCAACAACTGCTCAACAAAGGGCAAAATCCGAGAAGTTTCATGGCTCGAGCCTTCAGGCTTGAGGCTTGAATCTTCAGCAAGCGATTTACAGAGAGTTGCACGCAACGAACTAAATATAACAACATCATAAAATCAAAGAAAAAATGGAAGTAAAAGACCTTAAACCGGAACTTATCTGGAAGTGCTTCGACGAAGTGACCAAAGTTCCGCGCCCCTCCTGCCATGAAGAGCAGATCAGAGAATTTCTAATCAATTTTGCCAAGGAGCACGGTGTAGCCGTGAAGACCGACGAATGCGGCAACGTGCTAATGCACAAAGATGCGACTCCGGGACTGGAGAACGCTCCTACAGTGATACTTCAAGCTCACATGGACATGGTAGCAGAGAAGAACGGGGATGTGGAACATGACTTCTTGAAGGATCCCATCAAGACTTACGTCGACGGAGACTGGGTCAAAGCCCGCGGCACTACCCTGGGAGCTGACAACGGCATAGGCATAGCAGCCGCCATGGCAGTAATGATCGATCCGACACTTAAGCATGGTCCGGTAGAGGCTTTATTCACAGTCAACGAGGAAATAGGCCTCGAAGGAGCCCAGAACCTTGGCGAAGATATGCTTGGAGGCAATATCCTCATCAACCTCGACTCGGAAGATGACGGTGAAATCTTCGTAGGATGCGCAGGCGGCATCGACACCACCGCTTGGTTTGAATACAAGCGCTCTCTTGCACCGGATCATTTCTCATATCTGAAGATGAGCGTAAGCGGCCTTCTCGGCGGCCATTCAGGGGGCGACATACACCTCGGACGGGCCAACGCCAACAAGCTCGTAGCCCGGTTCCTTTGGAACTGCTCACAGAAGTGGAATCTTGAACTCGCTGAATTCGACGGAGGCAACCTCCGCAACGCCATCCCGCGCGAGGCACATGCAGTATTCGGCATTGAGACCAAGCTCGCAGAGGAAGTGAAGGGCGACCTTGCAAAATATGCAGAAGAGATTGCCAAGGAATACGCAGGTATCGAGCCGAGCGTCAACATCAAGATTGAAGAAGCCAACAAACCGGCGTATACTATCGACCAGACTACCTCGCTCGCCCTCGTCAGAGCCCTTTACAGCGCACCTCACGGAGTCGTATCCATGAGCCGAGATCTTGAAGGTCTCGTCGAGACATCGACCAACCTTGCAGCTGTAAAGATGGAAGGTGACAATAAGATAAAGGTGACCACTTCACAGCGCTCCAGCGTAGAAAGCCGCAAATACGACATCGCCGGACAAGTGGAAGCACACTTCCAGCTGGCTGGAGCAAAAGTGGACCATTCCGACGGTTATCCCGGCTGGGCCCCAAACATGAACTCCCCTATCATGAAGCTCTCGGCTGAAGCCTATGAGGAACTTTTCGGAGTGAAACCAGCCATCAAGGCTATCCATGCCGGTCTGGAATGTGGACTCTTCCTTGACAAATATCCTCACCTCGACATGGTAAGCTTCGGACCTACCATGACAGGCGTGCACTCCCCCGACGAACAACTTCTTATCCCGACCGTTGAAAAATTCTGGCGTCATCTTTGCCTGACACTTGAAAAAATAGCGAAGTCATGAAGCGCACGCTTCCCTTCGCCACAGCACTAATACTGAGCGTCTCCGCCGCATGCGCGGGGACAACTCAGTCGTCACTCCAGCCCGATGACACCACAGCTTCCGAGATAGACAGGAATGAAACCGCCATAGACACGGCTTCGGAAGAGGAAATGGCAGAACTCGTGCAGCTTGTGCTCACTGAGATGCCGAAAGGAGACGAGAAGGTGAAATATGACACCTTGACTGAGGAGGACTTTAAAGTCGTAGCTGACGAGCTCGGAGTCGAAGTAGCTGCCATCAAGGCCGTTGTGAAGATAGAGGCAGGACCAAAACTTCAAGGTTTCTGGGCGCCGGGAGTTCCGGTGGCCAACTATGTGCAGTCGCTCTTCAACAAATACAACGGCAAGACCAAAGGACGCAAGCTAAAAGACGCCAAAGTGCCGTCCGGGCTATCCGGCTATGCACTGAAGGAATGGACATCGCTGACCAATGCCCGCAAGACAAATGCTGACGCGGCCGACATGGGAACGTATTGGGGCATGTTCCAGATTGGAGGCTTCAACTACAAGCTTTGCGGATGCGAAAGCGTAGAAGAAATGGTCAGAAAGGTTTGTGACTCTGAATTCAGCCAGCTTCAGATGTTCGCTGTCTTTATCCGGAATTCAGGAATGCTCGAATCGCTTCAGAAGAAAGACTGGGCAACCTTCGCAAGAAAATACAACGGACCTGCCTATGCCAAGCGCGGCTATCATACCCGTATGGCAAAGGAATACGCGAACTATAAGAGCAATGGCACAGAGTCTAAGACGAAGGCCAAGGCAGACGTAAACAAGCCTACCGAAGTGACATCGGGCGCAGAGCAAGCGCCAAAGGAAGTAGCGAAGAAGAGCGCAGCACCCACAAAGAAAAAAAACACCAGACGAAAAAGAAAAACAACTAAATGAAGATAACAGACCTTAAGCCGAAGCTCGTATGGGAATGCTTCGACGAAATAACTAAAGAGCCACGCCCAACACATCATCTCGACAAGATGAAGGATTTCCTCGTAGGCTGGGCCGAAAGACACGGACTCAAATACGCCACCGACGAAGTCGGGAACGTAGTGATGTACTGCCCTGCTACTCCGGGACATGAGAACGCACCGACGGTAGTGCTTCAAGGTCATCAGGACATGGTAGCAGAAAAACGTGGCGACGTTGAACACGATTTCCTAAACGACCCCATCAAGACAGTAGTAGAAGGGGATTGGGTCCGCGCCGAAGGTACTACCCTGGGAGCTGATAACGGTCTGGGGTGTGCCTCAGCAATGGCCGCCATGATTGACCCGGACCTTGTACATGGACCTCTCGAAGCCCTCTTCACAGTAGACGAAGAACAGGGCCTGACAGGCGCCAATGGACTTGATGCCAGCCTCATCAGCGGACGCATCCTGCTCAATCTCGACTCAGAAGAGCATGGCATGATAGTGATCGGTTGCGCAGGCTCAATGTGTACCATCGCTACATATCCTATGGAAGAAATGGAGGCTCCCGAAGGTTTCGATTGGTATGAAGTGCATATCGACCACCTTAAAGGAGGCCACTCCGGTATGGAAATACATCTTGGACGCGGCAATGCCAACCAGCTCCTCGCCCGCTTCTTATGGCTTGCAGAAGATGAGTTCGGAGTACTGATGCTCAGCGATTTCCAGGGAGGTGGTCTGCCAAACGCCATTCCCCGCGAAGCCAAGGCACTTGTAGGCATCCCGGCAGGCAACGAAGAGGCTTTCGAGAAGATGGCAGAAATCTACAACGCCACCATTCACGATGAGCTTCGGCTCGCTGAAGGGGACTCGTTTACCTTCAGTGTTTCTATGCGCGAGAAACCGGCACGCATGATTGCTCCAGAGTACGTCAGTCCTCTTGTGTCAACAATATTCGGCACTCCCAACGGAGTACAAGGTATGAGTCTGGCTGTGCCAGGACTTGTAGAGACCTCTTCAAACCTTGCAAGCGTGCATAAGGAAGGTGATGAAAAGGTAGTCGTCACCAGCCACCAGCGTTCGTCGGTAGACAGCAAACGAGAGGAAATCACCGACCGTATCACTGCACTCTATGAGAATATAGGATGCGTAGTAGTGACCAACGATCCAAGCGTAGGGTGGGCACCGAACCCTGACAGCAAACTACTGAAGACTGCCGAGGAAAGTTTCAAAGATCTTTTCGGCTACGAGCCAAAAGTAGAGGCACTCCATGCCGGACTCGAATGCGGCATATTCCTTGAGAAAATGCCGGGAATGGACATGATATCTTTCGGCCCGACACTAAAGGATATCCACAGCCCCAACGAAAAGGCCTATATCCCATCTGTAGAGGAATATTGGAAGTTCTTGACAGAACTTTTGAAGAGATTGAGTGTTAAGGCTTGAATCTAACGTTTCAAGAAAAATAGATGCGCCCTCCGCACAACCAGCGGGGGGCGTGAAACGTTATTTTAATATAGGATAGGAATAAGATATGACCACATGATAGAAGACAATATAATAAATAAAGAAGAAAACGAAAGGACAGTGCTTGTAGGCCTCGTCACCCAAAAGCAGAGCGAGGCGAAGGTCAACGAATATCTGGACGAGCTCGATTTCCTCGCCAAGACAGCGGGGGCAGAGCCTGAAAAACGGTTTATCCAAAAGCTCGACTATCCAAACCCACGCACCTATGTAGGCACAGGGAAGCTTGAGGAAATACGCCAATATGTAGAAGACCATGAGATAGGACTCGTAATCTTCGACGACGATCTATCGTCGAAGCAAGTACTTAATATAGAAAAAGAACTTAAGGTGAAAATCCTTGACCGCACGAGCCTTATCCTCGACATATTTGCCAAGCGGGCCCAGACAGCCACAGCAAGGACTCAAGTGGAGCTGGCTCAATATCAGTATCTGCTACCTCGCCTGACCAGGATGTGGACCCACCTTGAGCGTCAGCGCGGTGGTATCGGCATGAGAGGTCCGGGTGAGACACAGATAGAGACCGACCGCCGAATAATACTCGACAAGATATCAAGACTGAAAGAGGAGCTAAAGGATATCGACAAACAAAAGAGCATTCAGCGTAAAAACCGCGGCAACATGACGCGCGTAGCACTCGTGGGATATACCAATGTCGGCAAATCGACAATAATGAACCTTCTAAGCAAGAGTGACGTCTTTGCAGAAAACAAACTTTTTGCAACTCTCGACACTACAGTGAGGAAAGTGACTATTGACAACCTACCGTTCCTATTGTCAGACACCGTGGGATTCATCCGTAAGCTTCCGACGCATCTCGTCAACTCCTTCAAATCGACACTTGACGAGGTGAGAGAGGCTGACTTGCTGATGCACGTGGTAGACGTAAGCCATCCCAATTTTGAGGAACAAATCGAAGTAGTAGACAAGACTCTGAGCGAGGTGTGCGGTGCAGCGCAGAAACCTCAGATACTCGTCTTCAATAAGATAGATGCCTTCAAATACACTCCGAAGGATCTGGACGATCTCACTCCTGCCACTCGCGAGAATATGAGCCTCGAAGACTTCAAAAAGACTTGGATGGCAAAAATGCACAACAACTGCGTGTTTATCTCAGCCAAAGACAAGATCAATATCGACCAGCTTAAGGAACTTCTCTATGAGAAGGCAAAGGAGATTCATGTGGAGAGGTTTCCATATAATGATTTCCTTTTCCAGAAGTATGACGAGGAGATTTGAATCAAAGCATAGTTCATAATGCTTTATGCATAATTATGAGTCAATGAAACTTAAAATGTAAGTTGAGAGCTATCAGTTTTAAGTTGGGAGGAGAATGATAAACTTTGAGGATGTGTGGATATGAAAAAAAGTGAGATAGAAATACTTGAACGACAAGGATGCTTCAGCTCTGACTGGAGCAAAGTGTCGATAGCCGAAGGCACAGACCTTAGCAAGATTCGTAATGTATATTTCAGGGGACCCGTAACCATTGGGGCTAATCCTGAAATCATAAATGTGCCGGGAGGGCTATACAATGTCAGGATTGGCGACAACGTAAAAATCGTCAATGTGGCAAGAATTGAGAATACCCCTAACTCAAGATTTGGGATAGGCACGGAGATAGCTGTGCTTGATGAAACCGGTACACGCCCAGTGAGGATCTATCCTGGAATCTCAGCTCAAATCGCAACAATGGCAGCAAGGCTACCCGAGTACGCCGAGGGTAAGCTATTGCCTCTTATCACCAGACACATCCTTGACCTGCCGGATATGATTGAAATAGGAGATGGAGCCACTATTACTGACTGCGGATCTCTGACAGATGTCAGGATATGGCCCGGAGTGAAAGTGGAAGGTGCATCGCGCCTGCATAATGGAAGTATCGTCAACAATGCCAACAAGGAGGCGGCAAGCGAGAAGGATCAGGATTCGAGCGAGGGACCTTTAGCGTACGTTGGACAGGGTGTCGATGCCGAAAACTTTATAATCGAAGATGCCATAGTGACAGGAGGCAGCATCCTCCGAAACACTTATGTAGGACAAGGATGTATAATCGATAAAGGATTTACATCCCACGATTCTCTTTTCTTTGCAAACTGCTCTATGGAAAATGGAGAGGCATGTGCGGTGCTTGCAGGGCCCTATACAGTAAGCATGCACAAAAGCACACTTCTTATAGGATGCCATACCGGATTCATGAATGCAGGCTCAGGGACAAATATGAGCAATCATATGTATAAGCTGGGACCGGTACACTGGGGCGTCCTTGAACGGGGTGTGAAAACGTCGTCTAATTCCTATCTGATGCATGGATCCAGAATCGGCGCCTATTCACTCGTCATGGGTGAGCATAAGAACCATCCTGATTCATCGGATTTTCCATTCTCTTATCTTTTTGGAGATCCTAAAGGATATACTATAGTAGTGCCGGGAGCAATGCTCAAAAGCTATGGATTGAAAAGAGATGAGGAGAAATGGCCTAACAGGGACCGAAGACTGAACAAAGGGATAAATCTTCATGACCGCATCACTTACCGAATCCTCAATCCTTATACAATCAATATGATTCTAAATGCGATAGAAATTACCGACCGGTTACTTTTACTTGAGGCTGATCAAAACGGATATGTCGGCTATAAAGGGATGAAGATAAAACGCAATTCGCTTGAAAAAGGGAAAAGACTGTATGAACTGGCTTTGTCAAAATACCTCGCTTCATTTAAAGAGAATACACCCACGGAAGAGAAAAATGGAGCGGAGCCAACATCCGGGCGGTGGGTTGACTTATCCGGGCAAATCATTGCAGAGTCTAACTTCAATCAAGTGCTTAATGCCAAAAGCATCGAGGAAATGGAGGCTGCCTTGGACAAGGCAACGGAAGACTTTTCCGAAAAGGAAAGGAAATGGATCAACCATAGGCTTAAGAGCAGCATCTCTTCAGACTCATCCTCGGCCGATATGGCTTCTGAATTCGACGCTATGATAGAGAAAGACAAAAGCACCAGCTTATCACAAATAGCCAAAGAAAACGAAATGCTGTCTTTTATCTAACATAGAAGCTGTTTACACTTATATACGAATGAATTATTCAGCGGAGATCGAAATAAAGATTATGTAATATCTCAACTTTCCCAAGCGAAAGTTGAAGATGATGAGTGTATTGGGCTTGAAGATTATAAATTTAAACTACTTCATAGAGCAATTAGAGATGATTGAGAATAAGGAAGGTGCTCCAAAATTGGAACGCCTTCCTTACTCTCAATCTATAATTCACTATATTCCAAGTGTATTATTTTATCCCGTTCTTTTTTAGATAACCCTTTTTTATTGCTTTTACAATCAAATCTGCCACATTTACAGCTCCAAGTTTTGAGAATAATGATTTGCGATGTGCTTCAATAGTGTTGTCGGTCACAAACATTGATGCGGCAATTTCTCGTGATGTTTTCCCTTTGGCAATCTGATAAAGCACCTCAAGCTCACGCGAAGAGGGATGATGCGAACTATCACAAGCATATTCCAAAGAACTAAGAACCTCTTCGCAATAATAGCGGTTACCATTCATAATAGCTTTGATTGCCTCCACGATATCATTTCCATCACCTGATTTGTAGATTATGCCGTCTACCTCACAAGCAAGCAACTTTCGGAGAGTCCATATCTCATCATGAACTGTACTAACTATCACTTTTGCTTCCGGAGCCCTCGCACGGATCATTTCCATTAGCACGAAACCATCCAAATCCGGCAGTTCAAGGTCAATGACGTAGAAGTCATAATCTTCTCCGGCATCAAGGCTCTCCACAAGACTCATTGCGGTAGCGTACTTATTCCCTTGTGTCACACCATGATTGTGCAGTACGGCATTGATACCTTCCCTTATAAGGTCATGATCGTCGACAACAGCTATTTTCATCTGCGAGAGATTTGATTTTTGAGACATTGCTGTAGGAAATAAAAATGCAAAAATATAAATACAAAATTACATCAACAGACAATGTCAATCAATTACGGAAATCCGTAGTTTTATTCAGTTTTTAATTATTAACTCAACTTTCGAAAGCAAAACTTGAAATATCATTATATTTAGCGAGCAACTTAGATTTTAATATTTAATTCGATCTGAGTGCCTGTACTTCCGTCGGTAGCAATTGATATTTCTCCTCCGACAGAATTAGCACGTCTTCGCATGGAGTCAAGACCTAATCCCTTCTTTCCCGAAGCATGGAATGTACCATTGTCAGCTACAATCAGTCGAAGTAAGCCGTTCTCAGAAAACATATTAACCTTTACAACTGAGGGGTGTGCATGCCGTATGGCATTTCCGATCGCCTCTTGAAGAATTCTATAGACTTCGAGAGCCACAGAATCCGGAATCTCACTCCATTCAGAGCCTACAGCATTAGAGGAATATTCGAACACAATATTATTCTTATTTGCTTCGGCCTGTTTCCTAACAAAGAATCGCACCACTTCGTCGAGATCCGCATATGAGAATTCAGGAGGCATTAGCTCATGCGATACTCGCCTTACAGCCTCACGGCAGGCTCCAAGCTGACTGGATACACCATCGATTGATGCGCCTTGATCTATGGCCATTTCAATTGCCAGCAAATCATTACATACACCATCATGAAGTTCTTGAGCCATACGCGCTCTTTCGTTTTCAAGGCCTTCTATATACTGCTGAGTAAGCTGGCGTCCTATGTCAGCCCGCAAAGAAGCAAATTCCAACTCCTTCTGCATACGCCGGCGCCTCTGTCGGTCGGCGTAAACTATGAAAGCTATCACACCGACGAGAATAAGGCCAATTGATGCAAAGAGCCACATGAGAGTATTTGCGCGGCTCGATTCGCTTTTGGCAAGCGCGAGTTCAGTCTCCTTTGTTTCATATTTCACAGATAGATCACGCAGGCTTTCTGCCTTTTCCTCCTGCCATAAGGAGTCGCGTAGTTCATTGCTCTGCAAGAGTGTAGAATAAGCATTTTTATAATCGCCTAAGTCGGAATATGCGATGTGCATGTTATTGAAGCAGTCAAACTTCACAAATGGCAGTCGATCGATTCCGTCGGTTTGCAGGATTTCATCAAACCATTTAAGTGCTTGCTTATTATCTTTTGATTTCAAGCTTATTGAACATTCCACCTGGTAATATGCAATTTTAGCCATAGAGGATTCAATTTCCGGAAGCAACGACTGACATTTCACACGCCATTCTCCGGCAACATCTTTTTTGCCCATTCTATCTGACGCCAACATTGCATAAGAGGCAGCCCGGAATGCAGCTTCCTTGTCGCCGGATAACAAGGCATCCTTATAGGCCAACTCCTGAAAGTTCATTGCCTTCTCCGGCTCACCACACCCGGTGAGAACCGAACCCACCACACCATATATAGTACTCCTAAGTTCCGGATCGTCACTTTTTGCAATCCATTCTCCGGCAAGCGAAGCATGCTTGACAGCCTGCTCCTTATGCTGAGTGTCAAGGTTGAGCACAGAAAGGTTGATGTATAGGGAGGCTATTTCCTCTATGGCTTCTTGGTCAGGATTCTCTCTGAACTGACCGGAGGTGATAATGGCGAGAGCAGCATCGTAACTCTCCAATGCTTCCTCTATCCTACCAAGCGAACGCAAGAATACACCCTGGGCAGCCCGGGTGCCTACTATCTGTGTGAGATCGCCACTTTCTTCTGCAAGCTTCACAGCCTTACTCCCTACAAAGACTGCAGAATCCGTGCGTCCGATACTGTGAAGGCTATCCGCAGCCTCTCGCAACCTTACGATTTCTGACAATACTGCAGGATCTGCATAGGCAACAGCTATCCCAAGCAACAAAAAAATAAATGAAAAAAAGTTCTTACTCATAGGCAGATCTCTTGAATCATTTGACACTTTTACACAGAAGTTGTCACACAAATATTGATATGTCAAGCCGGCAAAGATTATCTCGCAGATATCATATCATCAATTTTTGCAAACAACTTATGGATTATTTTTTATAGGCATGTCGGTAACCATCCTGCTTCTGCCAGGCCCCACGGGTAAAGTCAGGGAATGCTACAGGAGCTGATCCATTTTCAATTGAGATTGCACTCAGAGGAGCCATGGCACTCCATTCCGCGAGATCGTAGACATCCATATCAAGAGGAAGGCCGTTGCGCAGGCAATATACGAGACGATAGTCCATTATAAAATCCATGCCTCCGTGGCCGCCCACTTCCTTGGCAAGATTACCCACTTCTGTGATGATAGGATGGGTATATTTCTCAGTGAGAGCTTTCTGCTGCTCTTCGGAGATCCAGGAATGCGCTGATAGATTCTCATGGTCTGGCACAATTGTGGAATCCATCTGCTCCGGCTCGAATGCATATCCTGAGCGCGGATACTTATTGGCAAAACCTTTGGTACCGGTCAGTTGATACATCCTTGAGTATGGACGCGGGTTCATTACATCGTGCTGTATGTGGATGGTCTTTCCGTTTTCGGTGCGCATCATTGTCATGGTGTGATCACCGTTAGCAAAAGATTCAGGCTCTTTTCCGGTAGTCTCCTTGATGTAGGCCGGCCCATTTACAGCCTTAGTATCCATAGCCACAAGAACATTGATCTTATCGCCTCGGTGTATGTCAAGAAGCTGACATGCCGGTCCGAAACCATGAGTCGGATACACATCGCCACGATGCGTCTGATTGAAGTCCATACGCCAATTATTCCAATATTCAGGCCAGAATTCCTTGAGATTATGTATATAGCTCCCTTCAGTATGGAGTATTTCGCCAAAAAGACCCTGCTGAGCCATGTTGAGAGTGTTTAGTTCGAAGAAGTCGTAGACGCAATTTTCGAGCATCATACAATGCTTTCGGGTGCGCTCAGAGGTATTTACGAGATCCCATATCTCCTCAAGAGAAGTAGCAGCCGGGACTTCGATGGCAACATGCTTGCCGTTTTCCATAGAATAAAGTCCCATGGGTGCATGGTTTTTCCAATCGGTTGCAATATACACAAGATCGATATCATCTCGCTCGGCAAGTTTCTTCCAAGAGTCTTCCGAGCCGTAATAGGCTGCGGCTCTTGGAAGACCCGCTTTGTCAAGATATTTCTGAGTCTCTTCCACACGTAAGGAATCAATGTCGCAAAGCGCCACAACTTTGGTACCGGGAATATGAGTGAATCGCTCCACAGCATCGGGACCTCGCATACCAAGACCAATGAATCCAACACGTACCGTGTCGATTGGCTCAGCCGCAAAACCAACCATATCGGTTTGTCCTGCCGGCCGTTCGGGAATTTCTGTTTCTATCAACATAGAATCCTTCTTTTCTGAATTGCAGGCTGAAAGGATTCCTATAGATGCAACGCAAATGATAAGACTGTTTAGTTTCATAGTGTAGATATTTTTTGCAAAAGTATTCATATTCTTTGAGAAATACAAGAAAATGAATGATAAAAATTTGCGAGTTTCTAATATTTCGCTTAAATTTGCCCTATGAAAGATTTATTCCAAATAGCAACTCACTTCCAAATTACCGGGGAAGCAAGCGATATTCATCCACTGGGCGATGGACTTATCAACGACACTTATCTTGTGTCAACAGTAGGAGATACACCAGATTATGTTTTGCAGCGCATCAACCATACAGTATTTAAGAATGTCGAAGGGATGCAAAGCAATATCGAAGCTGTCACATCCCATATAAGGAAGAAATTAGAAACTGAAGGATGTCAAGATATTGATAGAAAAACACTTGAGTTTATCAAAGTGTGTGGTTCTTCCAAGACTTTTTATCATGATGGAAAAGACTATTGGAGAATGAGTCGATATATTTCAGATTCTCATACCTTGCAAGAAGTGACACCCATAAGTGCTTTTTTAGCGGGAAAGGCATTCGGACATTTCGAATGCATGCTATCGGATATACAGATTAAGCTCGAGGAAAGCATTCCTGACTTTCACAATATGGAGTTCAGACTTCAACAGCTCCGGGATGCAATAAGGGATAATGCAGCAGGAAGAGTGGAAGAGGTCATACCTCTGATTGAAGAAATCGAAAAGAGATCGGAAAAGATGTGTGAGCCGGAAAGAATGTATCGGGAAGGGAAATTACCGAAACGCATATGCCATTGTGACACGAAGGTCAACAATATGCTCTTTGACAGCAATGGCAAAGTACTCTGCGTGATAGATCTTGACACTGTAATGCCATCATTTATCTTCAGCGACTATGGCGATTTTCTTCGTACGGGAGCAAGCACAGCAGCGGAGGATGAACCTGATCTTTCAAAAATTGATTTTAATTTTGATATTTTCAAAGCTTTTACCGAAGGATATCTTTCGGAAGCAACGTCTTTCCTTACGGAAGAGGAACTGATGTGGCTTCCAAATGCAATAGCATTGTTTCCTTATATGCAAGCCACACGTTTTCTGACAGACTATATCAATGGCGACACCTACTATAAAATCTCCTACCCTGATCATAATCTGGTGAGGACAAAAGCTCAACTGCAACTACTAAGTAGAATTGAAGAACGAATGGGAGAAATATGCACGTCAATTCGTCATTATATAAGTTTTCCGGCAACCCATTGAGAGGATTGCCGGAAAATGTATGAGTGCTATATGATAAGACCCTATGAGTCAGTTGTCAAAACGGACTGCCTTTCCTTTCAGTCCGGAATATCCATTGATACCTTTCGGGTTATAAATAAAAACGCAGGCATATCCGGTTGATCCGAAGATGAGGTTACCTTGTCCATCGGGAGCAATGATATCATCCCCGCCCGAATAATAAAGTTCTGTACCCCATTTATCTTTCACTCCGGAAGCAATCTTCTTCTCCATTCTGAATGGGTCTTCTATGGACTTCCCTCCAAATCCGATACCCTCGGAATTAGTAGAGACCACAAAGTTCTCTTCATCGTCGCGTGTTATGAACATAGCGACATTATATTCCGTTTCAAAATTCGTACTTATTTTATTGATTCCAGCCCCAGGGCGAGGCACCATAGGAGTCACACCAAGACCTTCTGCAGTACAGTAATAGACACTTCCAGTCACTGCATCAAGATAGAACTGGCGTACAGCTGTACCGAGAGGACTTACCTGATAAGTTTCACGGCCAAGCGGAGTATACCATGCTTCAGGGTTGTGTTTATATACTCCACCAACATTATTGACTGCTGAGCCACTCCCCGGCTTCGATACAATAGCACCCTTTTCAATATACACAAGATAGTCGTCGCATAATAGGAAGCGTCCGTCAGGACTTGCATACAGATTCTTTGGAGAATACCAATCTTCAGGTTTGTATCCAAAAAGTGGACCTTCAGAAGTACCGGTAACGGCATCATAACTGAAGATTCCCTCCCTATCAACATAATAATAGCATTTATCTGCAGCAACTGCTACACTGGAAATTTCGTGTTCAGCCGTAATCTCCTTCAATTCCCCAGTAGTCTTGTCTATTGCAACCATACGCTTTGTGTAATTCATCGCTACGTAGACATTTTTGGAGTCAACAGCAATTTTCCTGACGTCTTCTCCCCCATTGAAGTTAACCCAGGCTCCTATAGCCTTAGTGGCAGGAGCTTTCCGGCTCGCGCCCTTTGCTTGACCAAAAACGATTCCAGCCGTAGCCATCATCATAATGGCAAGAATGATTTTAGTTATTTTCATATTTATTCTTTGATAAAATAATTAATTTTTTACAAAGTTACTAAAATTCAGATAAAAAAACAATTACGGCTTTCCGTAATCTTATTGGTTATTGCCTAATTTAGTTGACAGTCCAATCTTAAGTCAGCACTAACCATCAGTTATGCTCGGATCTTAATCTTAGCGCAGAATATACAGCTGGTACACAGATTTTTTTTATACAAAAGTAACCTAAGCTTCATGTGACCGGGTTATCGATTGAAAATATTGTCTTTGGGCGAGATCTGTGTGGGTATGTCGACAGAGCCACCTATATGGCACTCCCCTACCGAGACATTACGAGTGTCGGAGAAACTGACTCCTATTTTTGCTTTTCCTACGGATATATTGTCGAATACAACATTTGTGATTGGTTTTTCAGATGTTCCTTGAAGCACAAGAGCGGCCTTAGAAGCACTCTTACACATTAGACCATTGACATATATATCGCTGATTTCGGAAAAATGGCAGTTGTCAAGTCCCTCTCCAGCATATTTACTGGTGATGTAGAAAAGGTCTTCCACCTCATCAAAGCAGCAATTGTTGACATACAAATTCTTCACAAAGCCACCTCTATCAGGGTTAGTCTTCACGTAGATACCACGCTTACAATAGCCGGCATAATCACAATCTTCTACAAAAACATTCCTTACTCCTCCGGACATTTCGCTACCTATCACCACAGCGTGCAGACCTTTGAAGTGGCAATTACGTATAATAATATTCTCGCAAGGACACCCCGCATTCCAACCGTCATTGTCACGTCCGCTCTTGATAGCAATATTGTCGTCGCCATTATCAAAATGAATATCTTCAATTAATATGTTGCGTGAGCTTTCCGGATCTATTCCATCATTATTGACCAATTTTGCATCATAACTGAGCGATCTGCATATGATATTCTCGCTTCTGAGAAGGTGAACACACCAGAATGGTGAATTAATAATCTTTATACCTTCCAGGGTAATGTTATTGCACTCAAAAAACTGAATGAGATGAGGCCTGAGCCAATCATCTTCACCAAATATTCGTTCTGATATTGGCACTTGGTTGTGGTTCATATCGCGGCTACGCATCTGAGCCGTTTTCTGCTTCGGTTTCCAAGTAGCGAACGTAGACATAGCATTCCCGTCGATTATACCTTTTCCAATGATTGCTACATTATGAATTCCATGGCCATATATCATTGGAGAATAATTGTGAAGATATGTTCCTTCCCAACTCGTATTTACAATAGGATAGTGTTTTGGATCAGGAGAAAATTTCAGTGTTGCTCCCTCCTGAAGTTCGATGCAGACATTGTCGGTAAGTGGCAACGGTCCTTCTATATAATACACTCCAGCCGGGACGATTATATGCAGTCCATCTTTTTTCCTTGCGTCTGCCATCGCTTTGTCGAAAGCTTTTCGGCAATCCTGCTTTCCATCTCCTTTAGCACCATATTTAAGTATGCTGACTTGATTTGGTGATATGTCTGCGCCTGAAATTTGAGCGATTATTGAGTCGCGGAGGGATATGTCGTAAGTCGCGGCTAATGTACTGGCAGAGTATGTTATAGCAACTATGAGAAGTAGAATCAGTTTTTTGAGCATAATAGGTTTTATTTTGCAGATTCAATTTAGAATTATTGAATTCCATGGTTATGGATGTAAAGTTAATAATAATATTTGACATATACAACCATAAACTTCCATTATAGCTACTGTGACACAAAATTAATTAATATTATATTCTCTTTTTATGTATGTTATAAATAAAAGTATTACCTTTGCAGAAAAGAATATAAGAGAATGAGCTTCGGAGTATCTGTAAATAAAGATAGGAATGGGGTGCTTTTGGCTTATGTTGCCAATAGAATCCATCAAATTCATCTTCGGAAATTGCTAAAAATAATCTATTTAATGGATGAGCATTTTATGAAGTTGAGGGGTTTCCCATTGACATGGTTTGACTATCATGCATGGGCTAAAGGGCCCGTGGCTCCAGAAGTATATGAGATTAAGAATGGCGCATTCAATGAATTTGTCAAATCATACAAGGCAATAGACAACAAACGTGTGGTTGAATCTATAATTGATCGGGCTGAAATCTGCAATTACTTAAAAGACAATTTTAGTGTTATAGAAATCACGGAAATAAACCGAATGATTGAGCATTTTGGTTATCTAACCGCTGAGGAATTGTCTGATATAACCCACCGCCAAGACTCTATTTGGACGAAAGTGGTATCTGACAATCAACTCGTTTTTAATGATGAGATCAGAAAATCCGATAAAGAGGTGAATCTTAAAATGCTTATAGATTCCAATGATTGGCGTAGCAAAGCATACGATGATGCTTATTTCGAAATGAAATTGCAAGCACAATTAGACAGTATGAATCCCAATTATAGAATACAGCTTAAAGTTGTCACTCAAAGCGAAAGGGGAAAATACATTGGTCCTTATTCTCCAGCCATACCGTGAAGAGTCAATATGATTTTTATCCATCAGTTTTTGTAATGCGAAGCAAAGATCCCTCCACCTTTCGCATTATCGATATATGGAAATTCAAATCCACCAAAAGTAATAAATGGTATATTATTGAGATGGAACACTTCAATAATAATCTGGTAGCTGTAAAGTTTTATTACAAAGGGGTGAAACTAAGCAAACAAAGGTATCAGTTTTTGACAAATGATTTCGAACCATGACGAATAGTCTATTCTTGCTTTGAATTGATGAAACGTTATTATCAAGACGATAATAAATTATCTTTTGGATTTGTTGCATCTTCCGATATTGACAAAGACAAAATAGATCGGGCAACCGCAGATTCCGATTTTACAAGACCCTTGCCCAGTATTATTTTGGTTCAAATACATTCCTACATCTAAATGATAATGATGAACGTCTGTATTTACTTCTTAATATAGAAAGACTTAAAAATAATGATTTATCGATTTCAAACATATTAGATGAAATAAACAGGACGTATGAGACTGATTTTAATCTGTCTTGGGATTAGAGACGACCTGAATTAGTTAAAAATACAGTAACCATGCCGGAATACGCTGTACTCAACACAGATAAAATCAAAATTTGGATTGTGCCCTATCTTCGATAGCAAAAAGAGAATTTACCATAAAATATGTCTTGATTGAGACGGTAAATCCGATTTTGTACACGCTCATAGTAATCGAAAAAGTTACCATCTGCCGACCTAGGACGCGCAGAGAACTGCGCTTTCCACACGCCGTGTCGCTATAAATCAGGTAATATCCAGTTAAAAATTACATAGTTAATGGAATCTTTAAATCAAATAAATCCCTCTTTCTATGGAAAGAATACAAAAACAAAAAAGAGACTTGGTATCAGTAAGAGGGCGGTTATAACGACGGTTAAATTGATATCAATATTCTCTTTAATATTGGGCCTTACGTAACCTTGTTCAAGTTCTTCCTGAAAATGCAAATAACGTTGATTAAAAATCTTTTTAATAACCAATACGACAACCACTGAGATTATCAGAGAAGAAAAAGTCACAGTCTTGAAATACAATACTTTCATTGACCAGCAAATTATTAGATCTAACATAACAAGCAAAGAACTCTCCAAAACCACCATCCTTTTAGA
Source organism: uncultured Sangeribacter sp. (assembly GCA_964432215.1). Lineage (GTDB taxonomy): Bacteria > Bacteroidota > Bacteroidia > Bacteroidales > Muribaculaceae > Lepagella. The sequence continues at coordinate 2,240 of CAYSMP010000061.1, read as the reverse complement.
ATACATGATATATTTATATATTCCAGTTATGTGCAGGAACAAAAGAGATGAGAGACAAAGAGGAACAAATATTATCAACGATGCGGTTGATAAGGTGATTACTGCTTCAATTTCATCATGTCCAAACTGGCTTCCGTCCATCACTGATACAAGAAGGGCTAAAATCCAAACACTTGCTATTATGGTGGCAATACTTACTATTCCTGCAATCACCATCTGTAATAGAAGAGGCTTTCTATATTTTATATGTTCTAAATTTCTCATAGGAGTTTAACTTTTTTTAGGGTTGCTCTTTAGATTCCATGAAGACAATATCTCTCCATATGAGAGTTGAATTGTCCTTCACAACAAAATCATCTTCAATCACCCATTTTCGAAAAATTTCATTTGTAAAATTGGGAATATAAATCTCCAATTTGGATAATGCTGAATCGGTAATATCTGTTATATCGTCAAGTCCCAAATCAAGAAAAGACAATGTTTGGCATCTTCCCCAAGATGAGTAAATTTGAAACGGATTAATTTCAGGATATACTATCACACTAAAGAAATTATCATACTCAAAGTCATATTTTTTCATGAAGAATTTAACTGTACCATCTGATGAAAATTTGTAGTTTTCTTTCTGTCCCACAGCGGGGAAAACAACAATTTTTAGTTCATAGGTTTCAGCTGATGGTAACTTTATTATAACCTGTAAGGAATCCGGGGTTTGACTATGGGTTTTATTGATTTGAAAATTAAGCTCCTTGTATGAAATAGGAATTAATGATGACAAAGTGAGATGCCTTTCAGTATTATCCTTAATTCTGCATGTGGCAATGTTGACTGGAGTTTCTTCAGTTGATTTGGCTTTGAAAATTTCAACAGTCTTCTGATCATCATTTACTAAGATATATCCAAATCCTTCTGCTACATACTTTTTCTTTGGGGAAGTTATACACTTACCTAAAGCAAGTGGCGCAGAATTACATAGCATAAGTATTATGACCCACCTAAAAATGGAACATATTTGGTTTACTTTCATAAGGCTTAAATTCTTTTCCATGCCAAACTATTTTATCATTTAGAATTTGAGAATTAATCTGCACAATTTCCCCTGAGATACACCATAGGTCAAATATCTCATCATTAAAGAACGGCAGAGATATGTCCACGACTCCAGCTGAAGAGAAAAAGTCTTTCGACATTTCTTGCAGCTTAAGAAATTTCAAAGTCGGCGAAAATCCATATGTAATGCCCGCCATAGAGATGCAGTCCGGATTTGTTGGCAAAATCGAAAAATCATATCCATCCTTATCTAAAGGCAAATTTATTTCGTTTTCTTCTGGATAGATTATTTTGTAGATGGAGCCAGTCCGAATACTTTTTGCCAATATTGTGTATCGGTTTATAGCTTCACCAAGATTGAATTTGGTTATGACTTCTCCTACATCCGAAGAAGAAAGGTTTGGTTTGTATAAAACATTCATGTTCTCCACACATTTCTTACCAGGCAACTCATTACTAATAAATGAGTAGAAATCATCTTTGACATGCTTAATAATAAAGTTGCCTCTACGATAGCAGCGTGGAAGAACAGGATAGTGAGTACTGTTATCCATCTCATATATTTGAGCTGTTCTCCAACACGAATCAATCACTATGTATGTAAAGGCATTGTTGTATACTTTCCTTCCTTCAGCAGTATCAATACTGTGGCTATAAGTCTCAGCCCTGAAACAAGTTATGAAAGTAAGTATTAAAACCAAAGGCTTAAATAGACACTTTTTCATCGCAGATATTCGTATAAAGCGTTCCCGGTTATTGGATTTTGTAAGAAGATGGATCAGACTGCCTTTTCACGTTGGTGCTGTGGATGGTCTTAAGCCTCTTGATACGGTTACACGACTTAAACTCACAAGTAAGAGAGATTCCTTTCATGACAGAGGTGACTTTTTAGATTCTGCCTGCAAGTTAGTGAATTTTTCTGTCCGGTGCAAATTTTTAGGTTAGAAAATTGAATGAGATGTTACAGAACAAAAGCAACAGCTTATGGGACATCGTTAGCACGATCCTGCGTGTGTCTCGGGATATCAATCCACTAACTTACATGCGGGGAGGGTAAAGTTACTAATAATACATGACATATACAACCATAATCTTCCGATATATTGAGGAACCATCATTTGATACATTGAAGAAACATCATTTGATGCATTGAAGAATCATCATTTGATGCATTGAAGAATCATCATTTG